>BFAU01000179.1 GCA_008975185.1 bacterium MnTg04
ATCATCGGTTTTTCCTTTGCCAGGTCCTCGAGCAGTTCCGCGACTACCCGTTGCTGTGCGCCGGTGAGTGTATAGGACAAGGAGGCGATGAAATCGGTGACTGCCGTCCCCGGGTCCACCAGCGCCGCCGCCGGTTCGCTGCGAATTTTCTGGCGCAACCTGCGCAGGCTCAGGTGTTGCGCCAGCAATTCTTCAAACGCCATTCTCCGCTGCGCCGGGTGTCTCCCCTCCTGTATCGCGTGTATATCGGTATCGGCCGGTGGCTGATGGAGTACGGTTAGCGCCGCCAGCAAACCGGGAAATTTCATGGCCTCCAGGATTCGGGCGGGCAGCCATTCCTCGAGTCCATCGGCGGCAACCAGGCCAAGCGCCTGCCTGCCCAGTTTTCTCAGCCTGCCCTGCTGCAGCCCTTCGGTGGTCGGATAGATCGGGGTCAGCGTGTCATCGGTCGCCAAATCGGTATCGCCGAGGAGTCGATATTCGGGGTGTATCATCTGCAACCCGCCCGTGCCCGGCCGGGTTTCGCCAAAACAGCGAATGCGCTTGCAACGCGCGAGGCCGTCTTGCTGGGCTTTCGAAAAGTGAAAAAACCGCAGGGTCAGGCTGCCGGTGCCATCGCTGATTCGGCAAAGCAGGTTTCTGCGGCCGCGATAGACGACTTCGGTTAGCTGAATTTCGCCTTCCACAACGGCGCGCTGGCCCGGGTGCAAACCGCCTATAGGAATAATTTTCGTGCGATCCTCATAGCGCAGCGGTAGCAAAAAAAGCAAATCCTGAACCCATTGGATGCCCAGTTTTTGCAGGCGGGCGGCGAGATGCGGGCCGACACCATGCAGAGTTTGCACGGAGGCCAGTTCGATGGGTTTATTGGCCACGTTCCCTGCGGTTCACAGTACCAGGACGGCGTCCATTTCCACTTCCGCACCTTTGGGCAATGCGGCGACACCGATGGCGGCGCGAGCCGGGTACGGTTCGCTGAAATAGATGGCCATGATCTTGTTGACGCTGTCGAAACAGCCAAGGTCGGTCAGAAACACATTCAGTTTCACGATATCGTCCAGCGAGCCCCCGGCGGCCTCACACACGGCTTTGAGGTTTTTGAATACCTGGTGAATGGATGCGTCGATATCGCCATCCAGCATTTGCATGGTTTCCGGCACCAAGGGTACCTGTCCGGACAGGTATACCGTTTTGCCGCTGCGTATGGCCTGTGAGTAGGTGCCTATCGCTGCCGGCGCATCGGCCGTACTGATCGATTTGCGTTCCATGCGTCTTCCTTGCATCGGTGTGAGCCGGCCGCCCGGCGGCAGGTCTCAGGCGCAGCTGCGGCTGACGCTGACTACATCTGGCATGCCGCGGATGCTGCGCATCACCTGGGCCAGTTGCACACGGTCGCGTACCTGCAAATGAAAAATCAGGGTAACGGTGTCTTCATCCCTTTCGACAACCGATACCGAGTCTATATTACTGTGCGTGTCCGCGATATTCGCTGCGACCGCGGCCAGAACGCCGGTCTTGTTGTTCACATCGGCGCGCAGTTCGACCATCGACTGACGCTGGACATTTTCCTTCCAGTTTACCGAGATCCACTTGTCCGGCTGTTTCCTGTATTCCGTCAGGTTGCCGCAGGTGTCGCGGTGGATGACGATACCCTTTCCCGAACTGAGAAAGCCGATAATCGAATCGCCCGGCACCGGGTAGCAGCAACGCGCGTAACTGACCACCACGCCCTCGGTGCCTTCGATGGCCAGCGGCGCAGGGTCTTTTTTCGCGGTTCCGTCCGCTTGGCCGACCAGCCGCCTGGCGATGAGTGGCGCCAGGTGCTTGCCGAGGCCGATTTCCTCATACAAAGACTTCTGGTCGGGCAGGTTCAATTCCCCGAGCAACACCTTCATTTCCCGGGTCGATGCATTGCGAATTTTTTTGTTGAACTCACCCATGGCTTGGCTCAACAAACGCTTGCCCAGATCGATCGCTTCACCGCGTTTCAGATTTTTCAAATATTGGCGAATCGCACTTCGCGCTTTCGCGGTCGCAACGAAGTTGACCCATGCCGGGTTGGGCCGGGCGCCCTTGGCGGTGATGATTTCGACCGTCTGACCGTTTAACAGTGGCGTGCGCAACGGCACCATGCGCCGGTCGACCTTGGCCGCCACGCAACGGTTGCCGACATCGGTATGGACGGCGTAGGCGAAATCGACAGACGTAGAGCCCATCGGCAGACGCATGATATCGCCGCGCGGCGTAAAGACATAAACTTTGTCGGGGAACAAATCGACCCTGACGTTTTCGAGAAACTCTTCGGAATCGGCATCGTGCTCGAGCTCCACCAGTCTTGCCAGCCACTCGCGGGCGCTCGCATGTGCGGATTCATTGCTGGAGTCGTCTGATTTGTATAGCCAGTGAGCGGCGATCCCCGACTCAGCCACCCTGTCCATGTCTATGGTTCGAATCTGGACTTCCAAAGGGATGCCGTCCGGGCCGAACAGGGTCGTGTGCAGGGACTGATATCCGTTGATTCGTGGGATCGCGATGTAATCCTTGAAACGGCCTGGCATAGGCTTGTACAGCCGATGCACCATCCCGAGAACCCGATAGCAGGTATCAACGTCGTCAACAATGATTCTGAATCCGAACATGTCGACAATTTCACTCAGCGGCCGTCCCTTGTGCCGCATCTTGCGATAGATGCTGTACATGTGTTTTTCGCGGCCGCCGACATCGGCGGTGATTTTCAGCTCATCCAGCGCATCCGACAAGCGCTGCGATATTTTCTTGACCAGCTGTTTGTGATGGCTCAGCGCTCTCTTGAGTGTTTTCTCGATGACGCGATAGCGATACGGGTACAGGCTGCGAAAGCCGAGATCCTCGAGCTCCAGCCTGATGCTGTTGATGCCCAGGCGATTGGCGATCGGCGCGTAAATATCGAGGGTTTCGCGGGCAATACGCCGCCGCTTCACCGGCGGCATGGAGCCCAGGGTTCGCATGTTATGGGTCCGGTCCGCCAGCTTGATCATGATGACCCGAATATCCTCGGCCATCGCCAGCAGCATTTTTCGGAAACTTTCGGCCTGGGCCTGTTGCCGGTTGTGAAACTGAAGCTGGTCCAGTTTGCTGACCCCATCGACCAGGTCGGCGACCTCCTCGCCAAACTGTTCCTCGAGCTGGCCTTTTTCCGTGGCAGTGTCCTCGATAACATCATGCAGAATCGCAGCGATTATCGTCTGTGCGTCCATACGCTGCTCTGCGAGGATGGTGGCAACCGCGACCGGGTGGCTGATATAGGGAGCGCCGGACACGCGCTTCTGCCCTTTGTGGGCCGCAGCGCCAAAGCGGTAGGCTTCCATGATGTTGTCGATAGCCGCGGGGCTCATATACGCCTCGAGCTTGGTCAGGAGTTGATTAACCCCTGTCGCACGCTTCCCCTTGGGTAGTCGGCCAAGAATAGAAGCGGCGTAATCCATGTCAGCAACTTAACGCTCGGCTTCAGGTTCCCATGATGGTTGGGGGCGGGGCAGATTCGTCGGCGGTAATTTCCGCGAGCAAATCTTCATCCTGCTGATCCAGCTCATCCAGGATTTCGGGGCCTACGTGACCGGCCGCGATTTCTCGCAGAGCCATCACTGTGGGCTTGTCGTTTTCCCATTCCAGGGAAGCTTCTGCGCCATTGGCCAGCCGCCTGGCTCTGGCGGATGCAATCAATACCAGATCAAAAATGTTGTCTACATTTTCCAGACAATCCTCAACCGTAATCCTTGCCATCAGGGCCCTCTAAAATCGTTGCGTTGCTAAAAAGCGGCCTTTCAGTCTACTAGAAAACGCCAGGGGTGCGCCAGACAATTTAATCGGCCAGCAGATCGTCGATCAGCGCCCTGATCCCGGACCGGTTTTTGCGATAGTCGCCGCCGTTACCCGAGATTATTTCCTGAAGGTCTCTTACGCCGTCATCAAAATCGTCATTGATGACGATGTAATCGAATTCATCCCAATGGCCCATGTCCGCGACAGAATCCGCCAGTCGTCTTTCGATCATCTCATCGCTGTCCGTGCCGCGGCTTCGCAAGCGGGATTCCAGCGCCCGGCGAGTTGGCGGGAGTATAAAAATACTCTCGCTGTCAGGCATTTTTTCCCTGACCTGCCTTGCGCCCTGCCAGTCGATTTCGAGTATCACGTCGAGTTTCCTGCGGCGCAACGCATCTACTTCCTCGCCCGCCGTTCCATAGTGGTGATCGAAAACCCTGGCGTGCTCCAGGAAACGACCATCGTCGATCATCTGCTGAAACTCACCGTGGGAAACGAATCGATAATCGACGCCATCCCTCTCTTGCTCACGCTTTTTCCTGGTGGTGTAGGAAATTGAAAATACCGCGTTCGGAACCTGTTTTAATATCGCACGCAGCAGGCTTGTCTTGCCGGCGCCCGACGGAGCCGCAACGACAAACAATCGGCCGATATCATCAGTAGTCATTCTATGTTCTGGATTTGTTCGCGCATCTGCTCGATCAAGACCTTGAGTTCGACCGCTGCGCGCGTGACCTCCGTGTCCTGCGATTTGGAACTCAGGGTGTTGGCTTCCCGGTTTAGTTCCTGCATCAGGAAATCCAGGCGGCGTCCGATGGGGTCGCTGCGGTCGATGGTACTGCGGACTTCGGTCAAATGACTCCTGAGCCGGTCCATTTCCTCGTCTATATCAAACTTTTGCGCGAGTATCGCAAGTTCTATTTCGATGCGTTCATGGTCCACTTCTTCGCTAAGCTGCGCAATGCGGTCACGCAGCCGCTGACGCAGATTACTCATGACATCAGGCATTTTCTCGCGCACGAACTGAACGATTTCGTCCATGGCTTCGCACCGCGTAAGCAACATTTCGCGAATGCGCTCGCCTTCCGACTCCCGGTTTTGCGAAAGCTGGGCCAGCGTTTCGCCGAGGAGTTCGGTTGCCGCTTTTTGCGAGGGCTCAGGATCCTTTTCCGGCTCACCTAGCAAACCGGGCCAGCGCAAAACTTCCAGGGGATTGGGCGCGCCCGCCGAGGGCAGGTGTTCCGCGATTTCCCGGGGGTTGGCCAGCAACTGGTCCAGTA
>BFAU01000180.1 GCA_008975185.1 bacterium MnTg04
CTATCTGATAGGCTTAAGGGCCGTTTCGGCGATGGCCGGGGCCCCGGTTTTCAGGTATTCCCCGGTGAAGAGGAAATGGACGGGTTCTTCTACGCAGTTTTGAGGAAATCGAGTATAGCGACAGACTGATGGGCATGATCCGCATAACTTCTCCGGATAAAGCCTGGCTGGCGTCCCTGGTGCTGGCCTGCTGCTGCATCCTGCCTGTGGGGGTTGCCGATGCTGCCAGGGACAGGCCCCGCTTCGAGATTCGCTCAGCTTATGCCGAACTGGAAGACGCGGTGTATTTCCTGCATGCCAGGATCAATTATCCGCTCAGCAAGCAGGCGCTGGAAGCGCTGCAAAGTGGAGTAGAGCTGAACTTCCAGTTACGCATCGAAGTCAACCGCGTACGGCGCTATATCCCGGATGCCAATGTGGCGACCCTTCTGCAACGTTACCAGCTACACTTCAATGCACTGGTTAACCGTTATGTCGTTCGAAACCTCAACAGCGGAGGGCAGCAGTCCTTTGCCTCGCTGGAAGCTGCGCTGGGTTTTCTGGGCCGGGTTTCCAATTTACCCATACTCGATAAAGCGCTGCTGCAACCCGGCAGGAAATACATTTTGAAACTGCAGGCTGAACTGGATGTCAGGCGCCTGCCCGCACCGATACAGTTACTGGCATTCTGGCTGGACGACTGGCGTTTGACGAGCGAGTGGTACACATGGCCTCTGCAGCCATAAAACGCATCGCTTTTCAGGTGCTGCTGACCGTCGGAGCGGTCTTGTGGATTGCCGCATTGTTGTTGCTCGCACAGTCCGCCCAGAATTCCGAGCGTTTCGGGGAACTCCACAGCCTGATTCTTTTTATCAATGCCATAGGCGTGATGGTGTTGCTGGTGGTTATCGGCGTCGCGCTTAGCCGGCTGATTCGCGACTACAGGAGGCACATCCCCGGTTCGAGATTGCGGGCGCGGATGTTGCTGTCGTTCGTCATTCTCGTGGTCCTGCCGTTGCTGGTGGTCTATTACTTCGCCGTGCAATTTCTCAATAGCGGTATCGACAGCTGGTTCACCGTCGAGGTCGAAGAGGGCCTGCAGGATGCGCTGAGCCTTACCCAGACAGTGCTCGATATTCGGAAGCGTGAATACCTGGCGCGAACCGAGGAGGCTGCGGCCGGCCTGGTTGGCTGGCCCGATCTCGGCATGGTCAATGTGGTCGGTCGCCTGCGACGGACCGTCGGCGCGACATCGCTTACCGTGGTTGATCGAAGCGGGCGCATCATCGCGACCAGCCAGGATCGGCCACGTGATATCCAGGCGCTGCTGCCGGGCGAAGAGTTGCTCCAGCAGATCGGCCAAGGCAGACCCTATGTGCGGATGGAACCGACCGGGGAAGGCGGATACCGGGTAATAACCGCAGTCGATATTCCGCTACAGTCGCCGCTGATGCAGCAGCGTGCATTGCTTGGCCAGTTCCCGGTGGTCGCCAGGCTGGGGCATCTGGCCGATACGGTGGACCAGACCTATACCAAGTACCGAGGCCTGATGTATCTGCGCGAACCGCTCAAACAGAGTTTCACCCTGACCCTGACCCTGGTCCTGTTGTTGTCCTTTCTGGGCGCGGTATATGGCGCCATCTTCTTCGCCGACCGCCTGGTATTGCCGATTCAGCAACTGGTGGCGGGTACTCGCGCCGTGGCCAAAGGCGATTTCGATACGCAGTTGCCGCCCGGATCGAGCCGCGATGAAATCGGTTTCCTGATCAATTCATTCAACGATATGACCCGCCGCCTGGGTAAAGCACGGGAAACCGCCGCCCGCAGCCAGCAATTGGTGGAGTCCCAGCGGGCGAACCTGGCGATTATCCTGGCCCGCCTTTCGACCGGCGTCATTTCACTCGACGAGCAGCTTCGTATCCGTACCGCCAACGAGGCCGCCGGCGCGATTCTCGGCACCCAGCTTGGATCGCGAGTCGGCGAAACGCTCGAAGACGTTTCGATCGGGCAGCCTCTGCTGGTCCAGTTCCTCGGGTTCGCTCGCGGCCACCTTGACCAGAACGATTTCGAATGGCGCGAACAGTTTGTCCTGCATGGGGAACTGGGTTCGCGAGTCCTGATGTGTGCCTGCACGCCCCTGCCTGGCGGCAGCGACCAGCCGGGCGGTTTCGTCCTGGTTTTTGACGACATCACGGCACTTTTGCAGGCGCAGAGGGACGCGGCCTGGGGTGAGGTGGCGCGGCGCCTGGCGCACGAGATCAAGAATCCGCTGACCCCGATTCAGCTTTCGGCCGAGCGCCTGAGACGAAGATACCTGGGCACGATGAACGCCGAGGACTCACAGTTTCTGGAGCGCGCCACGCACACGATCGTGCAGCAGGTTGAGGCGATGAAGGATATGGTCAACGCCTTCAGTGAATATGCCAGGGCGCCCAACCTGGATGTCAGCAAGGTCGACGTGAACAAGCTGATCGGCGAGGTGCTGGAGTTATACCGGGCGCGCGAGATGGGTGTGGAAATCAAGCAGAACCTGGATCCTGAACTCGGTGAAATCGAAGTGGATGCCGGGCGTTTACGGCAGATTCTGCATAACCTGATCCGCAACGCTTTCGAGGCGTTGGGGGATGACCGGAACGGCAAGGTAGAGGTTTTTTCGCGGTTGCATGACCAGGATGATTGCCCGGTGGCGGAAATCCTGGTTCGCGACAATGGGCCGGGGTTTCAGATGGACCTGGTCAGTCGGGTTTTCGACCCTTATGTAACCAGCAAACCCAAAGGAACCGGCCTGGGCCTGGCCATCGTCAAAAAACTGGTCGAGGAACACGGCGGCAAGATAGAAGCCGGCAACTATAAAGAAGGCGGCGCGGAAGTGCGGGTTTTGTTGCCGATTAATGAAACGGCCCGGCAAGCCATGATGGAGCAACGGCGTGGCGAGGTCAGGAGAGAAAGCGCATGAGTAATCCGCAGGTTCTGGTTGTCGACGACGAACTGGATATCCGGACGTTGTTGCAGGAAATTCTCAGCGAGGAGGGCTACCAGGTCACGGTGGCCGCCGATGCCGACGAAGCGCGGGCGGCCTGGGTCGATGACAAGCCCGATCTTGTGCTTCTGGACATCTGGATGCCCGGAACTGATGGCATCACCTTGTTGCGTGAATGGTCGGACGGCAAGCCGCTGGCTTGTCCGGTGGTCATGATGTCCGGTCATGGCACGGTGGAAACCGCGGTCGAGGCCACCCGCCTCGGCGCTTTCGATTTTGTCGAAAAACCATTGTCGCTGGCCGAGCTCCTGAGGACGGTGGAGCGAGCGATAAACGAGGGTCAGAGCGTCCGGCCGCACAGCAGAATGAAAGTGCAGGACATCGTGGCGCCGATTGGCAAGAGCAAGGAAATGAAGGCGTTGCGCGACCAGGCGCAAAAACTGGCGCCGCACGACACGCCGGTGTTGTTGCTTGGCGAAGCGGGCACCGGGCGGGAGGCATTCGCCAGGTATATCCACGCCATGAGCCCGCGTGCCGCCTCGCCGTTCGTGACCATCGCCGGGGGCTCGCTGCGACCGGATCAGGCTGCACAAAAGCTTTTTGGCAATCAGAAAGGCAGTGACGTGTCGGCGGGCACCTTCGAAAAAGCGAATAACGGCACATTGTTTATCAATGAACTCGGCGACCTCGATCCGGAGGTCCAGACCATGCTGCTGGGTGCCCTGGAGCAGGGAAGTTTTCAGCGCATCGGCAGCGACACCGACATCTCGTTGTCGCTGCGCTTGTTGAGTTCGGCCGATTCCAATCTCGATCTGTCGAAGAGCGGGCCGGTCAGGGCCGATTTGCTTGCCTTGCTAAACGTCGTCCAGTTGCATGTGCCGCCACTGCGAGAATATGCCGAGGACGTGCCCGACCTGCTGCGCTACTACGTCGATAAGCTGGTCAATAGCGAGGGCCTGCCATACCGGCGTTTTGGCGTCGCGGCACAGAACCGGCTACGCAACTACCCGTGGCTGGGCAATGTCAGGGAGCTGCGCAACCTGGTGCAGCGGCACCTGATCATGAGCAACGAAGAGGAAATCAGTCTTGAGGAAATAGAAAATGACATTGCCGCGCAACCGGCCAGCGACGAACCGCTGGTCAAGCAGGACCTCCTCGCCTTGCCGTTGCGGGAAGCGCGCGAGCAGTTTGAGAAAGCCTATCTGCAACAGCAACTGATACTCTGCGGCGGCAAGGTCGGGTTGTTGGCCAAACGGGTTGGTATGGAGAGGACCCATTTATATCGCAAATTGCGCACGCTTGGCGTGGAGTTCAGTAAAAGCCGCGACGAATAATCGGAAATTCTAGTCGTTGGTCTTTTTCGAGGTGAAGCTGCCATCTTCGTGGAATGCAATGCCGCCATCCGGAAAATCCAGTTTGCTCAGCCTCATGATTTCCCGAAACGCCCGCATATTTCCGTCCGGATAAGGCCCGCCGGGGCGCCGTTGAACCGCGGAGACAATCCGGCCATCGAGCAGGCTGCCATCGGGGCTGAGCCTGGCTATCAGTATCGGCGCGACTCCCTTCATTCCCGCGACGCTGATGCCGTAGTAAGTCGCAAAATTGCCCAGGCTGTAGGCAATCAGCCTGCCCCGGTAAATTTCCATCCCCCTGGGCACGTGCGGACCGTGGCCAAGCACCAGATCGGCGCCGATATCGATCATTGCCCGCGCAAAGGCCGCCACATCGCCGCGCAACTCGCCATGGTAATACTCTTCCATAAAAGGAATCCGGTTCGCTGCGACGCCTTCACTGCCGCCATGCAGGGAAATGATGACGATGTCATGGCTTTGGGCCAACGAGGAAACGTTCATCCTGGCCCGGTCCAGGTCAGGACCCAGCGGCGAGCTTGACCCCTTGAACGGGGCGAATGCCATCAGCGCAATTCTCCGACCGTTGGCCTTCCAGCTGGCAAAACTGTCCTCGCGCCCCGAGTGAAGAATGCCCGCCTTGTCGAGCGCCGCCATACTGGCATCGCGGCCCTCTTCGCCAAAATCAAGCGCATGGTTGTTGGCCAGGCTCATGACATCGAAGCCGGCGTTGCGCAAATGTGCCGCATAACGCGTCGGGCTCCGGAACAAATAGCACACGCTCGGGTCCGTGCAGGTTTTTACCGGTTCCCCGCCATCCATCAGGACCTGCTCGAGATTGCCGAAAGTGATATCGGCGGATTGCAGTATTTCGCTGACCCCCTCGAAGAATGAAACGCCGTCATCGTCCGGCAGGTGGTCCAGCGGGAAATCGGTGCCCAGCATGATATCGCCGACGGCAATAACGACCAGCGGCTCGGGCTGTCGTTCCGAGCCAGCGCAATCGCCGCCCGCCAGGACCGGAAATGCAGTGGACAGCAGCGCCACGCAGGCCACCCGCCTGCCGGCCCATCGCCGCCTAATCGCCGACACGAATCCGGATCACTTCTATCTGGTTCCGGCGCAGGAGTTCCCGGTTCCTGTTGAGTATA
>BFAU01000181.1 GCA_008975185.1 bacterium MnTg04
CCGCGGCCCGGCTGGCAGACGGCAGCCTGATCGCGGCAGCCGACCCCCGGCGTACCGGTGCGACCCTAGTCTGTTAACGACCCGCAAAGGACCCGCAAAAGGAATGATAAGGGTCGATGAGCGAATCATGCTGGCCGATTGGCATCGCATCTGAGAACATCCCGCATATCCCGAAAAATCGTCAGGCTCCGACCATGCACCATGAACACGAACATTTTCTTCCCGAACCGTTGCCGGAAAATCCGCTGCAAGCCGTGGATGAGTGGCTGACTTTCGCGAAAGAAAATGCGGGCCGGCCCAATCCGGACGCGATGATCCTGGCGACCAGCGGGCCATCCGGGATGCCTTCATCGCGGGTGGTCCTGTGCAAGGAACTGATCCGCGATCCGGGTTACCTGGTTTTTTTCACCAATTACCTTTCGAAGAAAGGGCGGGACCTCGCCTACAACCCCAAAGCATCTGCCGTGTTCCACTGGGACCGGCTGCGCCGGCAAATTCGCATCGAGGGTCAAATAACGAAATCGCCAACAGCGGAATGCGACGAGTATTTTGCCACGCGGGCCTGGCCACGCCAGCTCAGCGCCTGGGCGAGCCATCAGAGCGAGCCGGTCGCATCGCTGGACCACATGCAGAAGCGGGTTGAGCGGGCGGCAAAAAAACTGGGTCTGGACCTTGCCGCGCTGGAATCGAGTGGGCTGGCGCCCGCGGATATTCCCAGGCCGGAGCATTGGGGCGGTTACCGTCTGTGGATTTCCAGCGTGGAATTGTGGGCCGAAGGCGCTGGCCGAATCCATGACCGCGGCTTGTGGACCCGCGATCTGACCGTGGCCGGGGACAACGCTTTCCAGACCGGGCCCTGGCAATCGACCCGGCTGCAACCCTGACATTCGGCCTGCCTGTCGCCGAGACAATTAACTGTTCGTTCTTGATACCTCGGCCAGAAATTCCAGCACGATTTTATTCAGCGTTGCAGCTTGATCCACCGGGGTCGCATGGCGGCTGTCGCTGATCACCTCCAGGCGTGCGTTCGGCATTCGCTCAAGATACTTGCGTTTTTCAGCGACCGGCGTGTAGTCCCGATCCGCGCTGATCATCAGCACCGGCATCGTCAGCATGCCGAGCCTGTCCACAACCGACCAACCCACCAGCGCCTTGAGCGCTTCGATGTATGATTTCCGGTCATTGCGCGCGTAGCGTCCGGCCATTTTCTCGGCGACATCACGGTGCTCTTTCTGTGGCAGCAGGCGTTTGGTCACCAGGCGGGCCAGCGGTTTCATGCCGAACAGACGGACGATCAATAGCCGCAGGTAGTATTCAAGACGCTTGGCCACCGTATCCAGGACAAAACTGGGCAGGCTGTTGAGAATGATCAGGCTCCTGACCCGCCGCGTCATGTCCGTGCCCATCTGGAAGGCAACGGCACCACCCATCGAATAGCCAAGCACATGGCAGCGGTCGATGCCCAGGTGATCGAGCAGCTTGAACATATCGTTGGCATATTCGGCGATACTGTGCGGCCGGGTCAGTTTGTCGCTGCGCCCAAAACCCACCAGGTCCGGCGTAATGACCTGGTAATGAGATGAAAATGCGGGCACCTGCTCCCCCCAGTCCAGAGCGCTGGATCCCAGCCCATGCAACAACAGCAGCGGCTCGCCGGCCCCGCTTTTACCATAGTAAAGTGAAAAACTTCCTGTGCTATAAACCGGCATTAACCACTCCCGTGTGACCAGAATCGAATAATCGTCAATAATGACAAGACAATGAAGCCCGCAGCAAGCATGAACAAATTACTGGAATGCGAAAAACTGGATATCGTTGTCGCCGATCGCTGCCTGGTACAGCGGCTGGACCTCGCGTTGTGTCCGGGGCAAATGACCTGCCTGCTCGGCGAGAACGGAACCGGAAAGACATCGACGCTGCACACGCTGGCGGGACTGCTGCCAATCCCGTCAGGACAGGTCCTGGTGGCCGGCAAGCCGCTGGATCACTGGAAACGCCGAGAGCTGGCCCGGAAACTTGGCTTGCTGATGCAGGACAACGAAGACGCTTTCCCGGCCAGCGTCATGGAAACGGCGCTGATCGGGCGGCACCCGCATCTCGGCCTGTTCGCATGGGAATCCCGGCAGGATGTCTTGCTGGCCGAAAGCGCGCTGGCCGAGCTGGGCCTAGGCGGGCTGGAAAAAAGATCGGTCGAAACATTATCCGGCGGCGAAAGAAGGCGCCTGGCGATCGCCACCTTGTGGATCCAGGATACCGATATCCTGTTGCTCGACGAGCCGATTACCCATCTCGACCCCCGCCACCAGTTACAGATACTGCGCCAGCTTCGGCAACTGGCGGATCAGGGAAAAACCGTGCTGGCCAGCCTGCACGACGTCAACCTGGCCAAGCGATTTTTCGATCAGGCGCTGATGCTCAGCGGAGACGGCGACTGGCAATCCGGCCCGGCCCGTCAAGTATTGAATGCCGACAATCTGCAGCGGATTTTTCACACCGGCTTCACCGCAATATCACACGCCGGTGGTGACTACCTGGTCGCAAATTGATTCCGGTTCGTTATCCGGGACGCGAATCTCGCCCTGCATATAGACCACCGCCTGCCCCGCGATACCGACCCGGTCGCCGCGCATCGTGCATTTAAGAAAGCCACCGCGCGCCGATATTTGCCTGGCCTCGAGGCGTTTCTTGCCGAGCCGGTCTGACCAGTAGGGTATCAGCGTGCAATGCGCAGACCCGGTAACCGGGTCTTCATCGATCCCCGCCTGGGGCGCAAAAAACCGCGAGACGAAATCGACATCATCGCCCGGAGCGGTCACGATGACACCGATCCGGTCGAGCCCGGCCATGCAAACAAAATCGGGCTGCAACTCCAGCAATTGCTGTGCCGACTCGAAAACCGCGAAGTAATAACTGGCCAGCCTCGCTTCCATGGGCTTGCAGCCGAGGCTCTTGACCAGTTCCGGCGTCGCGGTAATTTCGACACCCGGGTCGGCTGGAAAATCCAGCTCATACCAACCGCTTTCATGGCTAACGCCTAGCGGTCCGCTGGCCGATTCAAAACTGACCCGGTCACAGCCTGGTTCGAGGAATTCCCGGACCACCATCGCCGATGCCAGCGTCGCATGGCCGCACAACGGCACCTCGTAGGCGGGAGTAAACCAGCGTATCTCGTATTCGCCCTCTCCGCCGACCAGGAAAGCGGTCTCCGACAAATTGTTTTCCCTCGCGATACTCAGCATCAGCGCATCGGGCAGCCACTCCTGCAACGGGCATACGGCTGCCGGGTTGCCCCTGAGCACCTGATCGGTGAAAGCGTCGACCTGGTAAATCGGCAATTTCACAGATACTCCTTTACCCGGTCATGCAACGGGCCGTTGCTTGCCAGCACGGTCGTGGTTGCCAATCCTATGGCTGCAAGATCAAGGTCAGTGAAGCGGCCGCCGGCTTCCTCGACGATCACGCAAAGCGCGGCAATGTCGAGGATATTGACATCCGACTCGACGACCACATCGATACGGCCGGAAGCGAGCAGGTGGTAATGATAAAAGTCGCCATAACCCCGGGTGCGATTCACCTGGCCCAGCAGCTTGCCATACCCTGACCACCGCTCGCCCGCCGCCAGGCTGGCGATGTTGCCCGACGACAACGTGGCCTTCGCCAACTCATCGCAATCACTGACCGAGATTCGCTCGCCATTCAGATACGCACCCAGGCCCCTGGCCGCCCACGCCTGCTCGCCAAACCATGGTGCATTGGAAACACCAACCACCAGTTCGTTTTTGAAACTCAAAGCGATCTGGGTGGAGAAAAACGGGTAGTGCCGGATAAAACTCTTGGTGCCATCGAGCGGGTCCACCAGCCAGAGAAAATCGCCGCTCCCGCTGCGCCCCGTCTCTTCACCATAAAATCCGTGGTCCGGGTAGCGTTCGCCGATGATTCCGCGTATCGCCTGCTCCGCAGCGGTATCCGCCGCGGTCACCGGCGTCTGATCGGGCTTGGTCGTTATTTCGAGAGCGCGGCCGTAATAGCGATTGATAACTTCCGCGGCTGCATCGGCCGCCGAACGCGCCGTCTCAAGATATTCGCTGAACATCAAGCGCATCCGCAACAACAAAAAATACATACTACATCAGGCTGACCGTTGATTGACCGGCCGCGACCGGGCCCGACTTGACAGCCCCCATGGTCAATCCTAGAGTTCGGGCTCCATCAGGTGCAGGCAGCATGGCTGCCCGGGAAGCCGGTGCGCTGATCTAAAGTTTCAGTCATTCCGGCACTGCCCCCGCAACGGTGATCGAGTCAAGCTTCATCAACACGGTGAGTCCGTGAATCCACTGCGTTATACGCGGGAAGGAGATGAAGCCGGCGCAAGCCACTCGTCAGTCCGGAGACCGACCCGATGGTCCATATATACCGACGCCGCGGACGGCACAGCGTCAATGGGTCTTTACACCCACTGCTTCCTCCACGGACCGGTATTTTTCCGGTCTCGATCACCCACGGGTGCGTGGTAAGGAGCCAACGATGAAAGCAGTATTTTTTTTCGCCGCGATGGCGGCAATTTCCCCCCAGACAGTCGCTGCCTGTTGCGATGACGACCAGGCGCGTCTCCAGCAAATCGTGGTGACGGCCACCCGGGAAAAACAGACCCTGGCGAGCACGCTGGCGCCAGTCCTGGTTATCGATCGCGAGGAGATAGAACTCAGCCTGGCCAGGGATCTCGCCGACTTGTTGCGTTTCCATGCCGGGCTGGAAATCTCGCGTAACGGCGGCGCCGGACAAACCACATCCGTGTTCGTGCGCGGCACGGACAGCAACCATGTCCTGGTCATGATCGATGGCATCAAGATCAACCCGGGCACTATCGGTGGCGCGGCGATCCAGAACATTCGCCCGCAGATGATTGAACGCATCGAAATCGTCAAGGGCCCACGCACCAGTCTGTACGGCTCGGATGCGATCGGCGGCGTGATCAACGTGATTACCCGCA
>BFAU01000182.1 GCA_008975185.1 bacterium MnTg04
GAAATAACGATATTTTGTTTCATCTGCCTGGTTTGGGGTGCGGCGCTTTGCCTTTCGATCCCGGTCAGAGGCGACCTGCTCGCAGTGTACCGAGTTTAACGCGCTTGGCAAGCCGGAGAAAAATCGCCGCCACGGCCTTGCCTGCGCATGGGCATCGCCGGTAACATCGCCAGCCCCGGGGCGATCACCGCTTTTGTGCCCGGGTCGATGGAGAAACATGATGTTTGCCGGCAGCTTCGTGGCCCTGGTCACGCCGATGGAATCCGATGGCAGTCTTGCGCTGGACGCCTTCGACCGGCTGCTGGACCGGCATGTCGAATCCGGCACCAACGGAATCGTCGTCGCCGGCACGACCGGCGAGTCGGCGACACTGACGGTCGCGGAGATTCGCGCGCTGGTCGAGCGGACGGTCAAGCGCATCGACGGCAGGATACCGGTGGTTGCCGGTTCCGGCACCAACTCGACCGCCGCGACGATCGAGCGCAGCCGGCAAATGGCCGAGGCGGGCGCGGATGCCTGCCTGATCGTGACTCCTTATTATAACAAGCCGACCCAGGAGGGCCTGTATCGGCACTACCGCGCCATCGAAGCGAAGTGCCCGGCGCCAATACTGCTATACAATGTGCCGGGCCGGACCTGTTGCGACATGCTACCGGAGACGGTGGCGCGTCTGGCCGAACTCAAGGGTATAGTCGGCGTCAAAGAAGCGACCGCCGGCGATCGAAGGGCGCGGGAAATTCGTGCCCTGTGCGGTGACGATTTTGCCATTTTCAGCGGTGACGACCAGACGGCGCTGGATTGCATGGCGGCGGGGGCCGATGGCGTAATATCGGTGACCGCCAACCTGGCGCCACAATTGCTCAGCGAGATGTGCGCGCTGGTCAAGGACGGCAAGCTGGCCGAAGCCAGGGATATAGACGAGAAGCTCAGCCTGTTGAGCCGCGATTTGTTTGTCGAAGCCAACCCGATTCCGGCAAAATGGGCGCTGCATCGCATGGGGCTGATCCCGGATGGCCTGAGGTTGCCGCTGACGCCGCTGGCGGCTGAATATCATGCGATCGTGGAACTGGCGATGGAACACGCCGATATTGACGGAGTGAATGAATGAAAGTTGTACCAACCACACTGCTGCTGGCCATGGTTTTGCTGACGACGGCATGCGCCGGTGTCAGTTGCGATACCCCCCAGCCGTACCAGCAGGCCACCGTGGGCGAAACGATGCAAGTGCCTGCCGGAATGGATTCGCCGATTGACGATAGCGTTCAGGCGATCCCGGATGGCGAGGTCGGCGGCGAACAGTTCAAAAACGGAAGGTGCCTGCAAGAGTCACCCAGCTTTTTCTATGGCAGCAAGACTTTTTCCGTCATGCCCGACCAGGACGATTTCAAGATTCCGGAGCCACAAGCGGGCGTACCCGAGGATGAGTGACCGGCGATTGATTTGGCGAGGGGCCTGCGCTGACCTGCGCGCCGCTTGGCAGTAGGCCGATACAAATACGGAGAGGTGTCCGAGTGGCTTAAGGAGCTTGCTTGGAAAGCAAGTGTGCGGTAACCCCGTACCGCGGGTTCGAATCCCGCCCTCTCCGCCAATACTATTTATAAGTCCCTGTATTAAAAGGGATTTATTTTTGCCTGTCTGAATTGCCCATACTTGTAGCCTCACTACCTGTCTGGCTCCCGGCAACTATCCTGGGTTTTTAAATCAGCGCCTCATTTTTTCAAAGTGGAGACGCAGGGTCTTGAGCCTGATCACAGGCCGTCCAGAGCCAATCTATGGATTCTGGAATTATGCAATAATCGCCAACAATGCGTGATACTTATTTGCCAAGCCATAGTGAAGTTGACGCGATGGCACCGGTACCAGCGTTACTCAAACAAAAAGAAAGCAGGGAGAAACGATGATGCGTTACAAGACCATAGTTACGATATTTATTTCCACTCTCGCCTTTGTTGCAGTACACAGCGCGAGCGCCGATTATGTAGCCTACTCGATAGGCAAGAAAAGCAAATCGCCGTTGCCTGAGCGGATCGAGAATATCGAAACGAAGTACCTGCTCAATATTGAGTGGGGCGAGTACTCAGGCCGCAAGACGAGACTCGGTGTGCTCAAAGTCGACAACAACAGCACCGCCAGTTCGTTCACCATTTCGAGCACGATGGGGGATATCGATTATTCTTCATCGACAGTCGGTGTGCCGGTCAACGGCATCGAGGCGATTGTCATCGACTCGCTTGCGCAGACCGGGCGTTTTCGCCTCGTCGAACGAACCGAACTAAGCAACGTCCTGGGCGAACAGGACCTCGCAGCGTCTGGCCGGATCGCGCAACCGTCAGGGGCCAAAATCGGCAAAATCCTCGGCGCCGAATACCTGGTGCAGGTGGTGGTGACGGACTATGAATCGAACACCTCGGGCAAGGATAGCGGAGTAGGAGGCTTGCTCCGAAAGAAAGTACCGCTATTTGGCGGCGTCAAAGCTGGCAGCAGCACTGGACGCATCGGCCTGAATATCCGCCTGATCGACGCTGAAACCAGCGAAATCACGTTCACCAAGCAGATCGAAGCGGTCATCAAGAAGACGAACCTGAGCTTCGGTGGCATTGGCTTTGGTAGCGATCTGGCGTTGGGCGGCTTTTTATCGAGCTATGCCAAAACACCAGTAGGGCAGGCCGTGATCGCTGGTATCAACCAAGGGGTATTCGAACTTATCAAGCAGGTGGGTGCAAGGCCCGCGGAAGGATCGATCGTCAAGGCAGATTCGAATCAGATCTATACCAACCTGGGTCAGGATTCGGTCAGCGTCGGCGACCGGTTGCAGGTCCTCAAGAAAGGCGAGGAGCTCATCGATCCGGAGACCGGTATTTCGCTGGGCGGCAGCACGACGCCGATCGGCGAAATCGAAATCACCCAGGTGCAGGAGAAATTTTCGATCGCCCGGCCCGTATCGCTAAGCGGCACGCCGGGCCGGGGCGACAAAGTCATTGCGACACAAGCGGCTGAACCGCTCGAGTTCGCGAAGAGGTGGAAGAAGCCCAAGTAATCGATTTCTGGCCGTACTCCCGGGCACTCGTGGCGTTCGGGCTCCCACCGGCAACCCGGAGCGCTGCTGGTTCAATCGGCCTGGTGCGCGGAAGAAAATCGGTGCAGGTCGTTTGGTTATGAAGTTGTTGTTCCCAGCGGTCCGACAACGGGTTTGACCCGGTCCCCGCTGCCCGGAAGGGTCTCCAGGCCAAGAAAATCCCCAGCCCGATAGTGTTTCAGGATACAATTACACGTACGGCCGCTCCTTGAGACTTCGGCATTTTGTGTCCTGATCCTCTCTTACGCGGTTTCAAACCATTAGGAGATATCGTGGGCAGGAAACTTTATGTAGGCAATTTACCCTACTCAGCAACTGAGCAGGAAATTTTGGATAAATTCTCGGCAAGCGGGACCGTGGAATCGGCCAAGCTGATTGCCGATCGTGATACGGGTCGGAGCAAGGGCTTTGGTTTTGTCGAAATGGCGAGTGATGCCGAAGCTCAGGCGGCGATCGATGCCCTCAACGGCACCGATTACGATGGCCGGCCGATGACGGTCAATGAAGCCAGACCTCAGCAGAAGAAGTCCGGTGGCGGCGGTGGTTACGGCGGCGGAAATCGCTGGTAAGCCCTTTTCCCGACCGACAAAGATCCACCTGGCATTTTACGCTGCCCGGCTTCGAGCTGAGTAGTTGTTTGATCTGCGCGTGAACATGTGTGACTAAGGAATTTTCAGAAATGGGACAACCCTACGAAATCGTATCGGTACAGCGAGCCGAGCCCCCGCCTGGTTTGGAAGGTTCCGACTGGTATCGCTATGTAATCACGCAAGGCGACAACACGATTAACGGTTGCCGGCAAGGCAATCTCAAGGCGGTGACGATGGCGGTCGAGGAGATCGTCGTCCAATTGAACGAACGGCGGCTGGGCAAGCGCGGTCGCGTCAACCTGGTGCCGACGCCAAAGAAGAGAATCGAAAAGTAACGATCGATCACGTTGCCCAGGTCGATACCTTTCAAGCCTGCCAGTCCGAAACGGATATTCAGCGCACCATTTGACTACGTGCCTTGGCTGGTCTCAGGCCACCCGAAGGCGTAGGCTTGGATTCAGGTAGGGCGGGGGAGCCCACTGATGTCGATTTTCCGGGAACTCAAACGGCGTAACGTTTTCAAGGTCGCGAT
>BFAU01000183.1 GCA_008975185.1 bacterium MnTg04
CATGGCGCCTGGAGCCCGACGATGACTGAAAAAGGTACGGCCAGGAATGTCCGGCCGCCGGAGATGGCCGGCCGCTTCCGGGGATTTCTGCCGGTCGTCATCGACGTCGAAACCGGCGGCTTCAATGCGGCCACCGACGCGTTGCTGGAAATTGCAGCCGTCCTGGTAGAAATGAATGAAGACGGGACCCTGGAACGGGGCGAGACTATCCGCTATCACGTGGCGGCATTCCCCGGCGCACGCATCGAAGCGGCGGCTTTGGAAGTCAATAAAATAGTGCCGGATCATCCACTCCGGCCAGCGCTGCCCGAGAAAGAAGCATTGCGACGACTTTTCAGGCCGATCCGCAAGGCAGTTCGGGATTATGGTTGCAGCCGCGCCATACTGGTCGGACATAATGCTTTTTTCGATCTGAATTTCCTGAATGCCGCGCTCGAGCGCTGCCAGTTGAAACGCAACCCGTTTCATCCTTTCAGCAGTTTCGACACGGCGACTTTAGGCGGCGTCGCCCTCGGACAAACGGTTCTTGCGCGGGCGGCAATGGCGGCCGGCCTGGAGTGGGATACGGAATCAGCGCATTCCGCCGCCTACGATGCCGAGCGTACCGCCGATCTTTTTTGCCTGATCGTCAACCGCTTTCGCGGCCAGTACGAAGAATACGTCGGCGGAAAAAAATGAAACCAGGTAGCCGCTTATGCGGTAGCTTCGTCCAGGAGCTTTTTCAGCTCGCCGTTGTGCAACATCTCGAGCGTGATGTCGCACCCGCCAACCAGTTCCCCGGACACGTATAGCTGCGGGAAGGTCGGCCAGTTCGAATGCGCCTTCAGCCCTTCCCGGAGCTCGGGGTCTTCAAGAATATTGACGTGGGTAAACTCGGTGTCGCAGGCTCTCAGCGCGGCGACAGTCTGGGCGGAGAAACCGCACTGCGGAAAATCCGGCGAACCCTTCATATACAAAATAACGGTATTACTTTGTAGTTGTTCCTGAATTCTCTCGTTTGTATCCACCTTGCACCTCTAGTAAAAATAGTCTGTCACGCCACCGGCGTCCCGATCAGTCGCTGGAACCTACCCAAAGATGGTTCCTGACCGCCCTGACCATGTCTACCTGGCCGGCTAACTCGGCCGCGCGCCGGCTGATTCTTACCGATGTCACGTCACCTTTCAAGACCACAACCGCATTGGTCGTCTCAACCTGTATTTCGGAACCCGTGGTGAGCGGGTCTGACGACAATTTTTCCTGCAAAGTCGCACTGATCTTCTGATCCACAGCCGACTGCGCTCCGCCACGGCCTTCACCGGAGGACTCGTAACTGCCGTTGCCTGGCCCGCCAAGCAGCGCGGCGGCGCAAGCGGTCAAAATCGTTATCGTAAAGGCCAGCAGCACGCCGATCAGAAGTTTTTTCATACCATCGGGCCGTCCATGGAGTCGCGTCCCGTCATTCTACTTGAAGCCGGTGGCAAAAAACCGTGGCCTATAGCCGGTCACCGTTGCTGCAGTGCGGGCCTGGTTTGAATTATGCCGACGCCTAACCTATTCTTCAAGCGCATCGAGTGTCCGGCGCATGCGCGCCGACACCTGAAAATATCATAATTCTGCGGGAGAGAGACGATCATGAATCCACTAAAAACGGTAAACGGGACGCTGATCGCCGGCTTTGTGCTGATGCTGATTATCGGCGCCTCGGTGGGTGGTTTCAATTTTGACTGGAACCAGTTTGTCCGCTGGCTGCACATTATCGCCGGGGTCACCTGGATAGGCTTGCTGTACTACTTTAATTTCGTCCAGGTTTCCGCGCTGGGCGCTGCCGCTGGCGACGAAGGCGGGCCGGGAGGCGCCGCGATCACTAAGTATGTGGCGCCGCTGGCGCTCAACTGGTTCCGCTGGGCGGCCCTGGTGACCTGGCTGTCGGGCGCTGCCTACCTGGGGAAAAATTTCGTACCCGCATTTACCCTCGGTATGTCTGAGGGCAGCAGTTACTACACCATTATCGGACTGGGCGCCTGGATGGGAACCATCATGCTGTTCAACGTCTGGGTGCTGATCTGGCCAAACCAGAAAAAGCTCCTCGGCATGGTGCCGGCGACGGACGAGGAAAAAGCGAAGGCAAAAAGTATCGCTTTCATGGCATCCCGAACCAACACCTTGCTGTCGCTGCCGATGCTGATGTGCATGACCGGCGCGGTCCATGGTTTGCCGTTCTGAAGACTAAAGATCAAGAACGATAACGGAAACCCGGCGTTTGCCGGGTTTCTTGTTTGTCCCCTGACAAAAAGCGATGATTCCGGTACCTGGCCGAGCACAGGCCAACCCCGATCGGCTATACCCACGGACCACCGATGAACCAGACCAAACACAATCAGCAATTTTCCAACCCCGTACCGGATGATATGCCGAAGGTCGTCCGTCATGCGGTGGCAGAAGACGTGGGCGGCGGGGACCTGACCGCGGGACTGGTGGCCGGCGACGCCACGGCGCAGGCGACGGTAATCGTGCGCGAAGCCGCGGTGATCTGCGGGCGTCCATGGTTCGACGAAGTATTCGCACAACTGGATTCTGGAATAAACATCGAATGGCTAGTGGCGGAAGGCGACACAGCGGAGCCTCGACAAACGATTTGCCGTCTCGCCGGCCCGGCCCGTTCGTTGCTGACCGGTGAACGAACGGCGCTGAATTTTCTGCAGACGCTTTCGGCCACCGCAACTGCGGCCAGACGATACGCCGATGCGCTCAGGGGTACGAGCTGCCAGGTCCTGGACACCAGAAAAACCATCCCGGGTCTGCGCAGCGCGCAAAAATATGCGGTCGCCTGCGGCGGCGCACGAAACCATCGGCGGAGTCTCGATGATGCAATCCTGATCAAGGAAAACCATATCGTAGCAGCCGGATCGGTGGCGGCCGCTATCGCCCGGGCGAGAACGATCGGCGATCTGCCCGTCCAGGTCGAGGTCGAAAACCTGGATCAGCTGGAACAGGCGCTGGCCGCCGCCGTGGACAGCGTACTGCTGGACAATTTTTCCAATACGCTGCTGAAAGAGGCGGTGAGCAAAACCCGTGACTCCGGACGCAAGACCACCCTGGAAGCATCGGGCGGTTACCGGCTCGAACAACTGCAGGGAACGGCGGCGACCGGTGTCAATTTCATCTCCTGCGGCGCGCTGACAAAAAACGTCCGGGCAGTCGATTTTTCGATGCGCTTTGTCCTGAAGGAGCCATAAGGTGAACCGGCTGACCTGGCACTTTCGCCCAAAACCCGGGTCAAATCTGCTATGATGCAATGCATCATAGATTTTTTTTCGATGTGCAACACAGGCCAAAGCCTGGAGGAAAAGAAATGACGGCCCTGACCTGGATCCTGATCCCGGTGGCAGCAATCGTGCTCGCCTATATACGCGCAAGCCTTTGGCAATGGACGGTTGCCGCTGCTGTTTTTATCGGTGGTTTGCAGTGGCTTGGCGGCCAGACCGGCATTATCCCGTGGATCGTATTCGCGTTACTGGCCGTTCCGCTGAATATCAGGCCGCTGCGGCGGATGATTCTGAGCAAGCCGTTGATGGAATGGTTCAGTTCGGTTCTGCCGCCAATGTCCAGCACGGAAAAAGAAGCCATAGACGCCGGCACCGTCTGGTGGGATGGCGATCTGTTCAGTGGCAGACCGGACTGGCAAAAACTGCTGGATGTTCCGGTCTCGGAACTCAGCGACGAAGAACAAGCTTTCATCGAAGGGCCGGTCGCAGAACTGTGTGCAACCCTGGATGACTGGCATATCAACAATGATCTGAACGATTTGCCTGAAGAATCCTGGAACTGCATCAGGAAAAACAAGTTTTTCGGCATGATCATCCCGAAAAAATACGGCGGCCTGGAGTTTTCGCCCAGGGCGCAGTCGGAAGTGGTCATGAAAGTCGCCAGCCGCAGCCTGGCCGCCGGGGTCACCGTCATGGTGCCCAACTCGCTGGGCCCGGGCGAACTGCTGATGCATTACGGCACGGACAAGCAAAAAGATTACTACCTCCCGCGCCTCGCCGAGGGTAAGGAAATACCTGCGTTTGCCCTGACCAGCCCGTATGCCGGTTCCGATGCCGGCGCGATGACCGATTACGGGATCGTCTGCAAGGGTGAACATGAAGGCCGCGAAGTCCTGGGTTTCAATATCAACTGGTCGAAACGCTATATCACGCTGGGTCCGGCCTGCACCATACTCGGCCTCGCATTCAAGGCACGCGATCCCGATGGCTTACTGGGCGACCGGGTAGAACTGGGCATTACCTGCGCGCTGATACCTAGCGACACGCCAGGCGTCAGGATCGGCGACCGGCATAACCCGGGCGGCGCCTTCCTCAACGGCCCGAATTTCGGCACCGACGTTTTCGTACCGATGGAGTGGATCATCGGCGGACAAGAATATATCGGCCAGGGCTGGCGCATGCTGATGGATTGCCTGTCGGTGGGCCGGGCGATTTCGCTGCCGGCGCTCGGGGCGGGGGCCGGCAAACTGTGCTCACTGACCACCGGCGCTTATGCGCGGATACGCAAACAGTTCAAAACCCCGATTGGCCGCTTCGAAGGCGTCGAGGAAGCGCTGACCCGCATCGCCGGCCTGACTTATCGCATGGATGCCGCGCGCTGCCTGACTGCGTCTGCGCTCGCGCTCGGCGAAAAACCCTCGGTTTTGTCGGCGATACTGAAATATCACAACACCGAGGGTATGCGTCAGTGTTTGAACGACGCGATGGACATCCATGGCGGCCGCGCGGTCTGTTGCGGGCCGCGCAACTACCTGGTCTCGACCTATCGCACCATACCGGTGGCGATCACCGTCGAAGGCGCCAATATCCTGACGCGCAGCATGATTATCTTTGGCCAGGGAGCGATTCGTTGCCATCCCTATGTCCTGAAGGAAATGCTCGCCGTTGCCAACGAAGACCCGAAACAGGGCCTGCGTGATTTCGACCAGGCGATGTTCGGGCATATCGGGTTTACCATCAGCAACGCCGTCCGCGCCGTCGTGGGCGCACTGAGCGGCTCCCGACTGGTCAGCGTTCCGGATATCGGTCCGCTTACTCAATACCAGCGGCGCCTGTCGCGCATGAGCGCAGCCTTCGCCTTTGTTGCGGATGTCGCGATGCTGATGCTGGGCGGCGAACTCAAACGCCGCGAGAAACTGTCGGCGCGCTTTGGCGATATTCTCAGCCACCTGTATTTTGGTTCCGCGGTTATCAAGCACTACGAGGATCAGGGCCGTTGTCCGGAGGACCTGGTGCTTGCCCAATGGGTACTCGAAGATTCGCTCGGCATCATCGAAGAACGCCTCGACGCCATATTTCGCAATTTCCCGTCGCCACTGGCAGGACGGCTGATGCGTTTACTGGTCCTTCCGTTGGGACGGCGGGCCAAGGGCGCCTCCGATAAACTCGGCCACGAGGTGGCTTCGATCCTGCTCGAGCCCTCCGCTGCGCGCGACCGGCTTACCGAGGGATTGTTTATCAACCTGAAAAAAGACGACCCGGTCGGTCGCGTCGAACTCGCATTCCGCAAGTCCGTGGACTCCGAGCCGCTGGAAATCAAGATCAGGAATGCTACCGGCAAGCAAGTCTTCCCCTATGACTTCGAGGAGGCGGTCGCCGCCGGCCTCGAAGCCGGCGTGATCACTGATATGGAAGCTCAACTCATCCGCGAAGCGGCCGAGCTTGTCGATGACGCCTTGCAGGTCGATGTATTCCCCGGGGAAACAGCCGCGGCGCTAGCCGAAGACGAGGTTGCACAGGCCGGCTGAGGGCGCCCTAGACCAGGTCGCCGGTTTCGATGTCTTCGTCCGTTTCGCGGACTATACGCTTGGGTTCGGAGACGCCGTAGCCCTGGGCATAATCCACGCCCATGCCCCTGAGCATGGTGATAATTTCCTCGTTCTCGGCAAACTCGGCGATGGTCTGTTTGCCGGTCAGATGACCGATTTCGTTGATCGAGCGAACCATTTCCCGATCGATCGGGTCGTGCAGGATCTCCTTGACGAAACTGCCATCGATTTTCAGGAAATCCACTGGAAAATGCTTGAGGTAGCCAAATGAAGACAGGCCTGTCCCGAAGTCATCCAGCGCGAAACGGCAGCCGAATTCCTTGAGCGCCTGAATAAACCGATTGGCTTGTGAATAACTGGCGATCGCCGCGGTCTCAGTGATTTCAAAACAGATTTTTTCAGCGTCCAGGCCGCTGGTCTGTAACTGTTCGGTGACGAACGGCAAGAACTTGTCGTCACCAATGCTCAGGCCCGACAGATTGATCGAACACATCGCCAGCCGCTCGCGCTCATCGGCTTCCGATACCAGCCAGCGGAAAGTATTTTCGATAACCCAGCGATCGATTGCCGGAGTGATGCCGAATCTCTCGGCGGCGGAAATGAATAAATCGGGTGCGACGATGTGCCCGTTTTCATCGCGCATGCGCAACAGGATTTCGTAATGGGAGCCGGTGTCATTGTCCTGCAGCGGCAGGATCGTCTGGCGGAACAATTCGAAACGGTTTTCTTCCAGTGCATTGTTGATGCGCGCGGCCCATTGCATTTCCTTGCGCCGACGCATCAGGTCGATGTCGTTTTCCTGGTAGCAGTGGATTCGGTTGCGCCCCGCATCCTTGGCTGCCGCGCAGGCGCTGTCCGCCGCGCTGAGTAGTGCGGCCACATCCTGGTTTTCCGAGCTGATCGGCACAATGCCGATGCTGACGCCGAGTCTGAAGGTTCGATCTTCCCAGACGAAGCGGAATTCCTTGACCGTTTCGCGCAGGTCTTCGGCGGTCTTCATCGCCTCATCCAGCGAGCAGCTTTCCAGCAGCACGCCGAACTCATCGCCACCCAGTCGCGCCACGGTGTCCCGCCAGCGGATCCTGGATTTCAACAAGGCGCCCAACTGGCCGAGCAGTGCATCACCAGCGCTGTGCCCGCAGGCATCGTTGACGATCTTGAACTGATCGAGATCGAGATGACACATCGCGTAGGACGTCTCCCTGCTTTGCGCCGCTTTCAGAGCGCGCTCCAGTTTGTTTTCGAACTCGCGCCGGTTAACCAGGCCGGTCAGGATATCGTGACTGGCGTGATAGCTGAGTTTGCGGTTCAGCTCGCGTGACTCACTGACATCGTGAAACACCAGGACGCCACCGCTGACGTCACCCGAGCCATTGCGGATCGGCGCGGCCGTACTCTCTATGTACAACTCATTACCATCGCGGCGGATCAGCAGCGTCGGTCTGACGGTTTTTATCAGCCGGCAACGCTTGATCGCCATTGCCAGCGGGTTTTCCAGCGGTTCGCAGGTCTCTTCGTGGAAACTGCGAAATATTTCATCGACCTTCTTGCCCTGTGCATCTTCCAATGACCAACCCGTCAGGTCTTCCGCGATCGGGTTCAGGTAATCGACGATGCTGTTTTCATCGGTGGTTACCACCCCGTCGCCGATGGATTGCAGGGTAATCTGCGCGCGTTCCTTCTCACGAAACAACTCTTCTTCGTAGGTCTTGCGCTGGGTAATGTCGAGTTCGACACCGATCAGGCGGCGCACGTTGCCCGACTCTGTCCTCAGGGCGAGCACGCGGCTATGCACCCATCGCCAACCGCCTGCTCGATGCCGCATGCGATGAGTGCTTTCGAAACGGTCGGCGCGCCCATCCACATAAGCACGCATTTCGCCTTGAACGCGACCCAGGTCATCCGGGTGCACCAGGTCCCGCCAATCGGGAGAGTCCGTCAACTCGTCCTGTGCATAACCCAGCATGGTTTTCCAGCGTGGTGAAAAAATGAGCCGCCGGGTTGCCGGGTCATAGTCCCAGATACCGTCGTTCGCACAGATATCGAATACCTCCCGCAATTCCTCGATATTCGCCAGGCGATGGGTCAGGGTCAGTTTTTCCAGGCCGCACGCAAGCGATGTGCCGATCAGTTTCAGGAGCAGGTGGTATTCAACGTCCCAGCCATCCGGTTTCGCGGAATCCATGCAAAGACCCAACATCCCGGCCAAACGATCGCCGATGTCAAAACCAGTAAGCAGTATGGAACCAATATGTCTTTCGGCGAGGAACGCCGCGTCCGCATTGCTCGAGGCCGCGTCAGCGGTGTCGGCGATTTCAATGACCCGCAAATGTCTCAGGCGCGCGCGAAACCATGAAAGTTCTTCGAGTTCCTTGCCTTTGAGGACCTCTGCGGCACTCTGCGAAAAAGCGGTTTTCGAAACGATCAGCCGCTCAATTCGCGTGGTCTGATCGTCGAACAACGCAATGAACGCCGTATCGACAGACGAGGCTTTGAGCAAATTATCGAGGGAGGCCTGCAGTTTTTCGTCGGCATCCTCCGCGTCGAGGTTTTGCAAGTCGACGGCAACCTTGATGTATTGCAAGTCAAGGGAGGCAGAGGGTTTTTGGGATCGAGTAAGGATACCGGACAGGCTCGTATCCGGCTGCTCAGGTGCCTTGCCTTTTTCGCCTGCTGGTGAACTCATCCCAGCGTCCTCTCCTGTTTTCTGGCGGCTCTCCTGCGAACCCCTTCCCTGGAATCCGGTAGCTACAGCACATTGTGCAACAAATTCCGAGGAATGCAAGCTAACGTTATGTTATATCTCGAAAATAGCCCGCAGACTGGTCTGAAACAAGCGCATCACTGGCGGCTGCCGCCCACCCGACGATATTCTGCGATCGGATACTTGGGAAAAGAGCCGGTTGCCGCCCTTTTCACCGCCAGGATTCGACATCCCGGGTCTTATTCCCCTATGCCGAATGTGCTGTCGAATGCTTAGGATCAGCGCAAATTTATCGGCTATGATCGAACATACGCTGAGGTGCAGGGCGGCCGGTTTGGCAAAGTGGAGTTATAGATGCATTCAGCAAGAAAAGCTGCACACCGAGCATGAGCAGGAGTATCCGGTTTGCCCAACCTGCAAAATGACACCGGCCTGGTTCGGCGCGATCTCTTTTTCATCGTCATTGCGGGGCTCTTGCTACTGGCTTCGGGTATGGGGCTGCGCGATCCATGGCCACCCGATGAACCGCGTTACGCGTTGATGGCGCGTGACATGGTACTCAACAACCAGTGGTTCTTCCCGGTACGAGCCGGCGAATACTACGCGCAGAAGCCACCGTTCTTTATTTGGTGTATTGCGGCTTTTTACTGGCTGACCGGCTCATTGCGCATCTCGTTTTTGCTGCCTTCATTGACCGCCGGGCTGGTCATCATGCTGACCGTCTACGACCTTGGGCGTCGCATCTGGAACCGCGAAACCGGTATCGCCGCGGTTATCCTGTTGCTGCTGACGATTCAGTTTCCGCTGCAGGCCAAATCGGCACAAATCGACGCCCTGCTGGTCATGTGGACTACGCTCGCGCTGTACGGATTCGCACGGCATATGTTTCTTGGGGCGAACTGGCGGATGTATTACCTCGGCGCCGCGGCAACCGGACTGGGGGTTATCACCAAGGGCGTAGGCTTTCTGCCCTGGCTGCTTTTTGTTCCCTACGCCTATGTTCTGAAACGGAGCTGGGCCGGAACACCGATACCGGGTGGCTGGCGCTGGGCGCTCGGACCCCTGATCGCGATCGCCACCCTGTCCGCCTGGCTGATACCGATGCTGGTCCTGGTTGCCGGCAGTAGTGATCCGGCGCTAGCCGTTTACCGGGACGAGCTCCTTTGGGGCGAGACCGTGCAACGCTATTTCGCCATTGAAGGCCATAACCAGCCGATCTGGTATTACCTGTTCGAGGCTATTCCGTGGTTGTGGATGCCACTGGTGGCGTTGTTGCCGTGGCTGATCCCGGCATGGCGCGAGCGCATCCGGCTGCGTGACAGCGTCATCTTTTGCCTGCTTGGCTGGACGCTCCTGGTGCTGGTGTTTTTCCATTTCTCTTCAGACAAGCGCGGCATTTATTTATTCCCGTTGTTGCCGGCGCTCGCCCTTGCCGCCGCGCCGTTCCTTGCCAAGCTGGTAAAGCAAAAGAACATCAGGCGCATGGCCGCTTTGCTGACGCTTATCGTCACGCTCGCCAGCTTAAGCCCGGTAATCTATTTCAAGCTGCTTGCCGCAGAACGGGGTCTCGAACTCGAGAATATTTACCTGGTTCGGCCCTGGGCGCCCCTGATCACCCTGGGTGTCGCCGGTTTCAGCATTTTTCTGGCCTGTCGCGTACGCCAGGCGGTAACCGGGTTCGCGATCATGATGGGCGTGGTCTGGATGGTTTACAGCTGGTGGCTCGGGCCGCTGAGCAATGCGTCGCAAAACGGCTCCGACCTGGTGATCTCGGCCGAGGAGATCGTCAGACCGGACCAGGAATTGGGCGTGGTCCGCTACAAGGAGAAGTTCCTGCTGTTTGCCACCCGCCCACTCACCCATTTTGGTTACCAAGCCGTCCCCCGCACTCAGGAGCTTTATAACGCCGTCGCCTGGCTGGATGGAAAACCCAATCGGATCCTGTTGCTCGAAGAGGAGTTGTGGAAGAGTTGTTTTAGCGAAAGCCTCGAAAATCAGACCCTGTACGCGAGCCGCCGCCGCTGGCACCTGGCAGACAGCGGGTCTGTGCTGGACGATTGCCGCGGACATGGCGATTCATCAGCGGCAATTATCTACGATCCGCCGTATTGGCCGGATCATCCCGGGAACCGCTGATCGCGAAGCGCCAGTTCGCTTACAGTTCTTGCGCCTCCGTCTCTCTTTCGGTTGACTCGACCAGTTGCAAGCGGGCACCGAAGGTATCGCGTGGATCGATATCAACAACTTTCCAGTCATCCAGGCCATGCCGGGGTGTCTCGTCGAGTACGCGCCCTCCTTGTTTTTTGATTTGCGCAGAAGCGCTTTCTATATCGTCGACCTGAAAAGACATCAGGAAAAACCCCTCGCCTTCGCGGGCCAGATGCCGCGCAGGCATACTGTCAGGATCCGTTGGCTGAACCAGGATTATCCAGACATTATCGAGCCGGAACCGCGCGATCTTCACACCACGCTCGGGTAAAAACTCAATCTCGCCCGGCTCGACGCCGAAAATCGACCGGTACCGCGACGATGCTTCGTCAAGGTCGCTGACCAGGAAATTAATATGATGTACTTTCTTGAGCATGATCTGACTCGCAATAACAATGGCATGGCATAGGTTGCCCAACTGCAAGGACATCCCGTCTTGTGCGGTTGGCACGCAGGCAGTCCGGGTTCGGGTTTTTCTTAATTTGTATACAAATTAGTCGTTTAAAGTGCTAGTTTACAGGTATACCGGCCTATAATAGACTATATTGTATACAAACTGACCCGAAGGGTCTTAATGTCGGTGGTGGCCGCAGTCGCTGGTCACGACTATAGCCAGCTGGGGGTGCGAGATGTCCAGATCTAATAAAGCCCGTGGAGCTTTCTGTTCCACGATAATCCTTCTGCTTGCCGGATTCGGCCTTTACTCGGTGCCCGTTTTGGCACAACAAGACGGTGCCGACGATATTGAAGAGGTCGTCGTTACAGCGCGCCGGATCGAGGAATCTCTGCAGGACATTCCTGCCACGGTTACCGTGCTGACCGAACAGGACATAGAACGTGCCGGCATCAGCAGGGCTGAGGATTTCATCAAACTGACGCCCGGCGTATCGATTGTCAATGCGGCGGAGGTCGCGGATACACAGATCAATATTCGCGGCATGAACGGGTCGCGTGATGCCGAAATCAGTTTCGCGTTTATTGTCGATGGCGTGCTGATGAGCAACCCCGCTGCTTTCAATCGTGAATACGCCAACCTGAAGCAAATTGAAGTTCTCAAAGGTCCGCAGGGAGCCCTGTACGGACGCAATGCCGCCGCCGGCGCAATTGTGGTCACAACGCGCGAGCCTGGCGATGAAATGGAAGCCCTTTTTAAGACCAGTTTTTCCGGTGATGCAACCAGCGTGGTGACAGGCTATGTTGCGGGACCAGTCGGTGCCGGTGATACGAAGTTCAGCGTGCAGGTTGATTACCGCAGTTCGGATGGCTATTACACGAATACCACTCTGAACAGGGACGCCGTTGATGATTTTGAAAGTTTCGACATCAACGGCCGATTGATATTGCATCCCAACGAAGACCTGACGATAGACTTGAAAGCCCGCTATGGTGAAGTTGATGCCGCATCGATTACTTTTAACGCGGCATTTGCCCTACCAACATTTACTATGTTTGGCCTTCCGGGTGGTGAGTTTTTCTTCGAAGACGTCAATACCCACAATTTCCAGTTCCAGGGAAATATTGATCCACAAAACGATCAGGACGCACTCGAGCTGTCGGCTAAATTCGATCAGGACCTGGCCAATGGCATGAATCTGACCGGTTGGCTGCTTTTCAGCGACATTGACAATTCCCTCTCCTCCGACGGGACCAGTGGCGCGTTCGGTTTTTTCAATTTCGAGCCGACCTGCATCCAGACCTCAACCGCTTTGTTTAATTCCGGATTTACGCTGCCACCGCCACAATTGTTATTCCCTTCAGACGGAAGTTTTATGGGATTATTCCCAATCTTTGGCCCCTATACACCGACCAGTTGCGATGGAACCCAGTACCAGGAGAGAAACCAGAAGGACCTGAGTTTGGAGCTTCGCCTCGCGTCGGACCCGAATCAACGGCTGCGCTGGCAGACCGGTTTTTATTACCTGAACATCGACCGGGAAGTTGGCGTCAACCTGGGCATCGATACAGGGCAAGGCGTTACCAACTCCCTGTTTGTCCCGCAAAGCGGCACCAATCCTACGGAACAGCTGGTGTGGGATCAGTTTGATACCGATGTCTGGGCGGTATTTGGGCAGCTTCAGTACGATATGTCAGACGATGTGGAGTTATCGCTCGCGCTGCGTTACGACAAGGAAAAACGCGATGTGCACAACCTGGTGCCAGTCGGCCCGACCACACAATTTGTCGATTTCACGCTGGATGGCTTTTCTTTGGGGGGCGCACCGCTCAACCCCGGTCTCGATCCGACGATCAATCCTTCTGGCGTTATTGCCGACAAGAGCAAAACGTTCGATGAATTCCAGCCGAAGATCAGTTTGACCTGGGATTTCAATGACCAGTGGACCGCTTTTGGCAGCTGGGGGGTTGGCTTTAAGGCTGGCGGTTTCAATAACCAGGGCAGCTCTGCCACCGTCGAACTGTTTTTTAACCAACCACTCGGGCTCAACCTGGTCATCGACGATCAGTTCCGCGAGGAGACCTCGAGCGCCTTTGAAATCGGCCTGAAGTCTGTAGCAAACGGTGGCCGTGTGCGATTCCAGGCGGCCTATTACCATACCGACATTGATGACATGCAGTTCTTTGAATTTCTTGTTGGACCATTCGGTCTGCTGCGCGTCGTTTCAAATATCGATGAAGTCACCATCGACGGATTTGAGGCCGGTATCGATGCAACGTTGACTGACTGGTTGACCATCGGCGCGGGTTTCAACTGGATTGACAGTGAAATCGATGCGAACAGCTCACGACCAATTACTGTGGGCAATAAATCACCGGCTACACCAGAATACAACCATAACCTGGCCGCGCTGATCGATTTTCCGATCACCGGAAACATGGAGTTCTTCGCTAACTTTTACTACACGATGGTTGGCGAAACCTGGTTCCATACGATGCAAAACAACACGACATCGACCGTGTTCGATTATGCCTTCCTCTTCCCCGGCGCCGGGACCGCCGACTGGAGCCTGAGCCGACGTGACAGCTACGAAACGCTGGATGTCCGGTTGGGCGTGAGATCGGGTAACTGGACGGTGGCGGCGGTCGGCAGCAACATTACCGATGAGAATTTCCTGGAGGAAGTGATCGTCGCAGCAGAGTTTGGTGGATCATTTATTCACCCGGGAACGGAATCGCGTT
>BFAU01000184.1 GCA_008975185.1 bacterium MnTg04
CCTTTGTCCACCCACCACAGGAAAACGGTTTGCGCGTCGATAGCGGGATAACGGACGGCGACCGGATCGGCATTCATTACGACCCATTGCAGGCCAAGCTGATCGTGCATGACAAGTCTCGCCGTGCGGCGACCAAGAAACTGCAGGCTGGACTCGAGCGTACCGCCATGTTCGGCGTCAGCGACAACCTTCCCCTGCTCCGTGGGATCGCGGCGTCGAAAATTTTCGCCGGCGCCGGCATGGACACCGGCTACCTGGACAAGCACCTGGCCGATGTATTGACGGACCGGGCCACCCCACGCGAGATACTCGCGATCGCCGCGGTCGTTTCAATCGAACACAGGAATAACGCCGCGAGGATTGCCAGCTTGCGTGGCGGACAGGATACTGGCTCACCCTGGTACCAGCCGGATGCCTGGCGCCTGGGGGGGACGGCCGGTTCATTGATTCGCTTTCACGATGCCCACGGGCCCGGCGCCGGCATTCGGGTCTTGCCCGCCGATTCCGCAAACGGCCATTACTGCCATTTCGCAGACGATCGCCTTGCGCTGAGCGTCACAGCGTGCACTGAGGCGGTTGAGCCAGGCCCCGATTGGCGGGAATCGGTCTGGCAGGTCGATGGCCAAGAGATCGCGGCCGCGATCATCTGCCGCGGCCCATGGCTTCAGCTTTGCGCCGATGGCCAGTGCCATGAACTGCGGCGCCTGAACCCATACTTATCGGCAACAGAAAGCGCGGATGAGGATGCTCACCCTGGCTCGCCATTACCGGGTAAAATTGTGGCGCTGCTGGTCGCCGAAGGCGACCGGGTCGAAACGGGCGACAAACTGCTGGTACTCGAAGGAATGAAAATGGAATACACGCTGCTTGCCCGAACCGCCGGCACGATCGAAAAAATCCTTTACCGCGAAGGCGATATCGTCGAAGCGGAAGTTGCGCTTATCGATATCCAGGCGGACGAGGCCACCGTTGAATAATTTTCCGGAATCGGTTCGCGTCGTCGAAGTCTCGGCGCGCGACGGTCTGCAGAACGAGAAACAGGCATTGCCGGCAGCCGTCAAGATCGAGCTGATCGACCGGCTCGGCGCATGCGGCCTGTCGACGATCGAAGTCAGCAGTTTTGTCAGCCCGCGCTGGGTTCCGCAACTCGCCGACGCCGCCGAAGTCATGGCCGGCATCAGCAAGAAGCCGGACGTTCGCTACCCGGTGCTGGTGCCCAATACCGAGGGAATGCAGCGTGCCATCGCTGCCGGCGCCAGCGAAGTAGCGGTATTTGCCGCCGCGTCGGAATCCTTCAGTCAAAAGAACAGCAACGCCGGTATCGAAGAATCGCTGCAAAGAATCGAAGCGGTGCTGCAACTGGCAAAGGAAAACGGGATGCCGGTGCGTGGCTACCTGTCCTGTGTACTCGGTTGCCCCTACGAAGGCGATATCAGCGCGTCGGTGGTGGCCGGGCTCGCAGAACGCCTGGCCGGCATGGGTTGTTACGAAATTTCGCTCGGCGACACGATCGGCGCGGGGACCCCGCTGGCGGCCCGGGAGATGCTGGCGGCGGTGGCCGAAAAGGTGGCCATGGACAAGTTGGCGATCCATTTCCACGATACGCGCGGGCAGGCACTGGCCGGCATTTTCGCGTGCCTCGAACTGGGGGTGTCGGTCATCGATGCTTCCGTCGCCGGCCTCGGCGGCTGCCCGTACGCCAAAGGCGCGAGCGGCAACGTCGCCAGCGAGGACCTGGTTTACTTGCTGCATGGCATGGCGATTCGAACCGGTATCGATCTCGACGCACTCACCGATGCCGGGCTGTTTATCTGCCGGCACCTGGACAGGGTGCCCGGCAGCCGCCTGGGCCAGATCGCCTGGCGTCACCAAAATTGAGGACGCTCTGACCAAGGAAAAAAAATATGCAAATCAGTAAGGCGAAGGCAATAGTCACCGGTGGCGCTTCGGGTCTGGGGCTGGCCACCGCCACGAAAATAGTCGCCGATGGCGGCCAGGTCACTTTGTTCGATATCAACCAGGAACAAGGCGACGCGGCGGCCGGCGAACTGGGTGCGGCGTGCACATTCGTCGCGACCGATGTCAGTTCCGAGGAAGCGGTAAACAAGGCCGTGGCGCAGGCAGCCCGGACCATGGGTGGCGTCAATATGCTGGTCAACTGCGCGGGCATACTCGGCGCCGGCCGGGTATTGGGTCGCGATGGCCCGATGGCGGGCGAATCTTTTATCAAAGTCATCCAGGTCAACCTGATCGGTTCGTTCCTGATGGCCAAGGCTGCCGCGGATGTAATGCAATACAATGAGCCGAACGAGGAAGGCGAGCGTGGCGTGATTATCAGCACGGCGTCGGTCGCTGCCTTCGAGGGGCAGATCGGCCAGGCGGCTTATGCGGCCTCGAAAGCCGGGGTTGCCGGCATGGCCTTGCCCATTGCCCGGGAGTTTTCGCGTATCGGCGTGCGCGTGATGACCATCGCGCCAGGGATATTCATGACCCCGATGATGGAGGGTATGCCGGAAAAGGTTCAGCAGTCGCTGGCCGCGCAAGTGCCGTTTCCTCCGCGCCTGGGCAGACCCGACGAATTTGCCGACCTGGTTGTTTATATATTTGGCAACACGATGCTGAACGGCGAAACCATCCGGCTGGATGGGGCGATCCGGATGCAGGCGAAATAAAACAAGAAATATGGAAAGCGCACGCGACATCATGGAATACGACGTAGCGATAGTCGGGGCCGGCCCGGCCGGGCTCGCCTGTGCGATACGCCTGAAACAGCTAAAACCGGAACTCGATGTCTGCGTCCTCGAAAAAGGCGCCGAACCCGGTGCGCACCTGCTATCGGGCGCCATCCTCGAACCTGCGGCTCTCGATGAATTGCTGCCGGAATGGCGGCGGGAATTTACCGCAACCTGCGTGGCGGCAAGTACGGACCGGTTCGTGCTGTTGACCAAAAAGCGCAGCATACCGATGCCGCTGCCACCGCAGATGAACAATCACGGCAACTTCATCGTGTCGTTGAACCAGCTCGGCGCGTGGCTGGCGGAAAAAGCCGAAGCGCTGGGTGTCGATGTTTTCCCGGGATTCGCCGGCGACGGATTACTCTATGACCCCGACGACCGGGTGATTGGTGTACGGGTTGGCGACATGGGCCGGCTGGCGGATGGTTCGCCAGGACCCAACTTCACAGCCGGCGTCGATGTTCATTGCCGGCTGACCGTGCTTGCCGAGGGTTGCCACGGCAGCCTGGCCAAAAGATTGATCGCAAAGTTTTCGCTGGACCGGGACTGCGATCCACAGACTTACGGACTGGGGTTCAAGGAGCTGTGGCAGCTAGCCGATGGCCGCGGCAAACCAGGCCATATCCTGCACAGCGTAGGCTGGCCGCTGGATGGCAGCGTCTATGGCGGCAGTTTCGTCTATCACCTCGATAGGGACCAGGTCTATGTCGGCTTCGTCATCGGGCTCGATTACCGCGACCCGGAGTTTGCCCCCTTCGAGGCGTTTCAGCAGTTCAAGCACCACCCGATGATGAGGAAACTGCTCGCGGGCGCGGAACTGGTCTCGGCCGGCGCCCGCGCCATCGTCGAAGGCGGCTGGCAATCGATGCCGCACCTGGAAACGCCGGGCGCGATGCTGGTCGGCGATGCCGGGGGCATGCTGAACGTGCCAAAAATCAAGGGGATTCACATGGCGCTGCGCAGCGGCATGCTGGCGGCCCAGCACTTCGTCGAGCGTGGCGACAGCCAGGGCTTTGACGCCCGTTTCAGGCATTCGCCGACGGGCGTTGAGTTGAAAAAAGTCAGGAACATCCGCCCGGGCTTCAACAAAGGTTTCTGGGCCGGCCTGGCCAATGCCGCGCTGGAGACCGTGACCGCCGGGCGACTGCCATACACCCTTAGAAACCACGCCGACCACAGTGCATTGCAAAAACTGGATGAGTACAAGTCGCCACAGCGCGACTGGGTCAAACGCGAGTTGCCGCCGCGCGACCGGCTGGCGTCGGTTTATTTCTCGGCGACCGATCACGATGAGAACCAGCCGGTGCATCTGCACGTCGCGGATACCGATATATGCGTGACCCGCTGCGCGGAGGAATTCGGCAACCCGTGCACGCGATTCTGTCCGGTCGGCGTCTACGAGATCGTCAGCGACGATGCGGGCAAGCGCCTCCAGATCAACGCGGCGAATTGCATCCATTGCAAGGCCTGCGATATCAAGGACCCGTATGGCATTATCGACTGGGTGCCGCCGGAAGGCGGCTCAGGCCCCAATTACCACGGCCTGTGAACATTCGCAGGCAAGCACCGGGAGACCCCGCTGATGTCCGGATTTAACAAGGTAGTCGCCTCCTACGATGAAGCCCTGGCTGGCCTGAGCGATGGCATGACGGTCATGGTCGGCGGCTTCGGCCTGTGCGGCATCCCCGAAGGCCTGATCCAGAAAGTCATGGATATGGGCGTCAAGGGACTCACCTGTATATCGAACAACGCCGGGGTCGATGGTTTCGCGCTCGGCAAGTGGCTGGAGAACCGCCAGATCAAGACCATGATCGGTTCCTATGTCGGCGAGAACGTCCTGTTCGAGCAATTGTTCATCTCGGGGGAAATGGAGGTCATCCTGACGCCGCAAGGCACGCTCGCGGAAAAAATTCGCGCCGGCGGCGCCGGCATACCCGCTTTTTACACCGCGACCGGTTATGGCACGGAGGTCGCCAAGGGCAAAGACACCCGCGAATTCAACGGGCGAAACTATGTACTCGAGGAATCGCTGACCGCGGACTATTCCCTGGTCAAGGCGTGGAAGGCGGATACCATGGGCAACCTCGTCTATCGAATGACGGCGCAGAATTTCAACCCGATGATGGCGACCGCCGGCAAGATTACCGTGGCGGAAGTCGAGGAAATCGTCGAACCGGGAGAACTGGACCCGGAACACATTCATACGCCGGGGATATTCGTCCAGCGCCTGATCAAAGGTACGTTTGAGAAGCGCATCGAACAACGAACCATCCGCAGCGCCTGATTACAGTTGAAGGACAGACAATGGCACTAAGCAGAGTACAGATTGCCCAGCGAGTCGCGTTCGAGTTGCGCGACGGTTATTACGTCAACCTGGGTATCGGGATCCCGACGCTGGTCGCCAACTGCATTCCCGCGGACATCGACGTCATGCTGCAATCGGAGAATGGCTTGTTGGGCATGGGCCCGTTCCCGCTCGATGAGGAAGTCGATGCCGACCTGATCAACGCGGGCAAGCAGACTGTGACGGCGATCACCGGCGCGGCCTATTTTTCATCGGCGGAAAGTTTCGCGATGATCCGCGGCGCCCATGTGGACCTGACGGTGCTCGGTGCATTCGAAATCGATCAGAACGGCAGCATCGCGTCCTGGATGATCCCCGGGAAACTGGTCAAGGGCATGGGCGGCGCCATGGACCTGGTTGCCGGGACAGACAACATCGTCGTAACGATGACTCATGCCAGCAAAGCGGGTCAGTCGAAACTGCTGGAATCGTGCACCCTGCCGCTGACCGGCGTGAACTGTATCCGCAAGGTCGTTACCGATCTTGCCTACCTGGAAATCCATGACGGCGCGTTCCATCTCCTGGAACGTGCCCCCGGGGTATCGGTCGAGGAAATCGCCGAAAAAACCGCGGGCCGGCTGATCGTCGATGGCGAAGTGCCGGAGATGCGGCTCGGCTGACGCCGCCCGTTCGCCTTTATGGAAGCCAGGCTGACGCCCAGGGAGCTGTACACACGCGCGCTGGAGGACCCAGATTTTGTGGCGGACGCCGCCCAGGAAGCGGCCATCGAGGCGCTGCAACGAATTTATCTGCAGTTGACCGCCAGGTCACTGTCGCCCTGGCGGCGGTTGCGGCTCGCGCTCTTGCGCGACACCGAAATTGCACCCGTCCAGGGCCTTTACCTTTGGGGTGGAGTCGGCCGCGGCAAGACTCGCCTGATGGATTTGTTCTTTCGCTCCCTGCCCTTCAGGCAAAAACAAAGACGCCACTTTCACCGGTTCATGTACGAATTGCACGCACAGCTGAAAAACACGAAGCATCGGCAAGACCCCGTCAAGGAGATCGCAAAACACATCGCAAGGCGGACGCGGGTTATTTGTTTCGACGAGTTTTTTGTTGCCGATATCGCCGATGCGATGTTGCTGGGCACGCTGTTCCGGGAATTGTTCAGGCGCGGCGTCACCCTGGTTGCCACATCGAACACACCGCCATCGCTTCTGTATGAAGGCGGTCTGCAAAGAGAACGATTTCTGCCGGCGATAACGGCGATCGAAACCTACTGCCAGGTCATGGAACTCAAAGGCGCAGAGGACTTTCGCCTGCGTATCCTCGATGAGGCTGAAATCTACCACGCGCCGCTCGACCGGCAGGCGGAAGCCAACCTGGCGGAGTACTTTGAGAAAATCTCCTGCAACGGCGGCAAGGCGGAACGGAGTCTTTTGGTTTGCGGCCGGACTATCGCCACCCGGCGGTTGGCAAACGGCGTCGCCTGGTTCGATTTCGGTGTATTGTGCGACGGCCCGCGGAGCCAGAACGACTACATAGAGCTGGCGCGGGGTTTTCACACGATACTGGTATCGGGCGTTCCGGCGATGGGTTCAGCGGATAACGACCGGGTGCGACGGTTTATCGCGCTGGTCGATGAGTTCTACGACCACAAGGTCAAACTGATCCTGTCGGCCGCGGTGCCGCCCGAGCAGCTTTATCGAGGCGAGCGGCTGGCATTCGAGTTCAAGAGAACGGTCAGCCGCCTGGCTGAGATGCAGACGCACGCCTACCTGGGGCAGGCGCATCTGGCCTGACGTCCGTTTACCGCCGGTTCTATATTTCGCCGTTTTTCGCGAACCGGCTGATATGCTCGGCCGCCCGAAAAGCCAGCGCCTGTATGGTTTCCGTCGGCTGGCCACGCCCGGACGTCACCAGGCTGCTGCCATCGCAGATAAACAGGTTCGGCACATCGTGGGTGCGATGAAATTTATCCACGACCGAGGTCGCCGGGTCGTTGCCCATGCGGCAGGTTCCCAGCAGGTGCGCGGTGAAGGATTGCGGCCTTACCGGGTCCTTCCAGACCGTATTCGCGCCCGCGGCCTCGAGAATTTCGGCGGCCCGGTCCACCAGGAAACGGGTGGTCGCGAGATCGTCCGGGTGATCGGTATAAGTCAGCCGGATACCGGGCAGGCCATAGCTGTCCATGTGCTCCGGGTCCAGTTCGACGCGGTTGCTCGCAACGGGCAGCGAAGTGCTGTGAGTCGACGAATACATAAAATGCGAATACCGCCTGAGATAGTCCTTGTGCTTTTGCCCCCAACCCGGGTCGCCGGGCATGCCGCCGATCACGGCATAAGCGATCGGCGACCACATAACCCGCCCATCGATACCACCGCCGCCGTAAAAACCACGCTTCGGGTCGGTATCATAAAAATCGTGACTGATTCGGGTCACTTGCACGCTTTTGTATTCGTTCAGCGGGTGTTCGAAAAAAGCGCCGGCCGTACCGCCGCCATTGAACATCATGTGCCTGCCGACGATCCCGCTGCTGTTGGCCAGGCCATCGGCAAAACGGCTGTTTGCCGACAGGAACAGCAGGCGTGCAGTCTCGGCGCCATTGGCGCTGAGCACGACCGCTTTTGCCTTCTGCAGGTGTTGCCGGCCTTGCAGGTCGTAATAGACCACGCCGGTCGCACGTCCCTTTTTATTGGTATCGACGCGCACCACATTGGCGCCGGTGCGTATTTCACAGACCCCGGTCGCCTCCGCCTGCGGGATCATATTGGACAAGGTCGATGACTTGGCGCCCATCTCGCAACCGAAACCCATGCAGAATCCGCAATGCACACAAGCGGCCCGGCCGTCATAGGGCACCGAGTTGATCGCCATCGGCGCCGGAAATGGATGCAGACCCAGCTCGAACGCGCCTTTTTCGAATAATACACCGGAGGATTTGACCGGCAACGGGGGCATCGGATAGGGCTTCGAACGATATGGCTCGTTCGGATGCGCGCCGGCCAGGCCGGAAACGCCGATCTCCCATTCCACCTGGGTGTAATACGGCTCCAGTTCCTCGTAGGAAATCGGCCAGTCGGCCAGCGCCGCGCCGCGGATGTCACCGTGCACGCTGTGCTCGTGGAAATCCACCGGGTGGAAACGCCAGTAATTGGCGGTGAAATGCACGCTGCTGCCGCCGACGCACTGGGCGTAGAGCATGGGCGGAACGTTGGGATCGAAGTGCGTTTCCTCAGCGGCGCTGTGGCGGAAGGACTGTGGCGGGACGCCGTTGGCCTGCATCAGCTCATTGGCGAACCAGTAGGCCAGTTCGTCATGGTGAAAATCGCCCTGCTTCAGGTATGGGCCTCGTTCCATAACGACGACGCTATGTCCGGCCTGCGATAACTCGCGCGCCAGGACCCCGCCCGCGGCGCCGGAACCGACGATGACGAAATCCACATCCTCGCTGGTCTTGTACGATTTCCCCGGCACGGTCAGCTCTCCTTCCGATATCTGGCGGCGACGGCCTCAAATCCTGGATAGTCGCGGTCGTAGTAACCGAAAGGCGGATGAAATACATGACGATCTTCGAAGCCCATCAGCTCCCAGCCTTTTCTCTGGAAATTGCCACCGTATGACGGCAGCGCAAACATACCGACGTGGGTCAGGAACTGGACGAAGCCAAAGAAACCGCTATCGACCTGGGTAGCGAAAAATTCCTGCTGCACGGCCTTTTCGGCACTGGCAAATGACGCTTCCTGCGGCCAGGCATCGCTAAAAGCCTGGGCGAACCCCTTGAGGCCGGCGACAAATTCATCGGCGCCGGATTTCGCAAAACCGGTCATCGCCCGGTCGATAAACACGACCACTTTCGCCTCCCGAGCGCCCGGCCCTGCGCCCTCGCTCGGGATAATGTGGGAACAGATTGCGTCGATCAGCGCAGCATCCGCAGCCGGGAAAAACTCGAAGCTTTCCTCCACTTCACCGCTGGCGACACGGTGTGCTGCATTTGCCGCCGCGGCGATCGCCGGAAAATTCGCGGCCAGCCACGCCGCCCCGAATACGCCACCGGAGCGGGTCAGAAAATCGCGCCGCGAAAACATTCCCTGGCTCATTCCGGTATCTCCTGTCGCTGCGAATTAGGCAGAGTATGAACGAGCAAATTCGCCTTAGCCAGTCGGCACGACGCTTGCGGTATAGTCCGGGGGCGTTACCCGTAGTCACGCTGGAGAAACCTTTGGCGGTATACCGGATACTCACCCTCGATGGCGGCGGCATTCGCGGCCTGCTCAGCGCCGTGCTGATGGATGAACTCGACCGCCGGCGCCCGGGTTGGCTGGGCCATGTGGACATGATCGCCGGCACATCGACCGGTGGCATCCTGGCGCTGGCGCTGGCCAACGGCATGCAGCCGGCGCAACTCGTCGAGTTGTATTACGCGCTGGGTCCGATCATTTTCAAGGACAACCTGTTCGACGACGTGCGCGACCTCGGACGAATGATCGGCGCGGATTATTCGACCAAACATTTGCGTGGCGAACTGCGGAAAATTTTTGCGGACACGCGTCTGCAAGACCTGGACAAGCGCGTGCTCATCACCGCTTTCGATCTCGATAACGAAGCCGCATCGCCCGCAGAGAGATCCTGGAAACCCAAGTTTTTTCACAACTTTCCCGGTGCGGACAGCGATGGCGAACGACGTGCCGCCGATGTGGCGCTTTATACGAGCGCGGGACCGACTTACTTCCCATCGGTCGATGGTTATATCGATGGTGGCGTGGTCGCCAACCACCCGGGCATGGTGGCCTTGTCGCAAACCCAGGACGAGCGCAGCGAAATTCCGGATCGGCCCCGGGTCGCCGAGATCAGGCTGTTGTCCATAGGCGCCGGCCGGGTACTGTCGTTTATAAAGGGGCCGACCCACAATTGGGGGCTCGTGCAATGGGCCAAGCCTTTGCTCAACCTGATGCTGGATGCAGTTTCCGGCGTTCCGGATTTCCAGTGCCGGCAAATGCTGGGTGCGAATTATCACCGGCTGAATTACACTTTTGCCGATGGCAATGGGATCGGCCTCGGTGAATGGAAGAAACGCGACCGCCTGGTCGAAATCGGTCGCGAAGAGATGGTCGCGGAACTCGATGCGGCAGCCGACTGGCTGACCGGTCACTGGTTAGACGAGTCAACGAATCACCAGGAATAAAGCATCGTCATGCAAACCGATAAAACCCTCGCAAACTGTCGCGCGTTGATCACCGGCGCCAGCGGCGGCATTGGCCGCGCGACAGCCGCTGCGCTGGCAAAAAAAGGCGCTCGCCTTGCGCTGCACGGCAACAGCAACAGTAAGAAACTGGACAGCCTGCTTGCCGAACTGCCAGGCGGCCAGCATTTCGCGCTGACCGCGGACCTGGCCGAGCCCGATGAATGCCGACGGCTGATCAGCGAGACGGTGGCCGGGATCGGCGGCATCGATCTGCTGGTCAATAACGCCGGCGTATTTTTCGATCACGCGCCATCGACGACGGACAGTGCGGACTGGCAACAAAGCTGGCAGCAGACCCTGGCGGTCAACCTGCTGGCGCCTGCGATCCTGTGTCATGCGGCCGCGGCGATCATGGCGAAGAACGGCGGCGGCAAGATCATCAATATTTCCTCGCGTGGTGCATTTCGCGGCGAACCGGACGCGCCGGCATACGGGGCCAGCAAGGCCGGCCTGAACTCGATGAGCCAGTCGCTGGCGCAGGCGCTGGCTGCCAGCAACATCATGGTTTACGCGATCGCCCCCGGCTTCGTGGAAACCGAGATGGCGTTCGCGTTGCTCGATGGCTCGGATGGCGATGCCATTCGCGCGCAAAGCCCGCTGGGCCGCGCGGCGAAACCGGAGGAAATCGCGGCCACGATCGCCTTTTTGGCCGGGCCGGACACCGATTACCTGACCGGAACGATCATCGACATCAATGGGGCATCGTATCTGAGAAATTAGGGTAACGATGCAGACAGGAAGCAACCGGAATCGAATGAGCAGGAAAAAGTAATTGCATAAGACGTACCAGGGCGCCTGTTTTTGCGGCCAACTGAAATTCGAATTCGATGGCCCCAGCTTATGGTGCGCGCATTGCCATTGCACGATGTGCCGGCGGTCTCATGGCGCGCCGCTGGTGACCTGGGTTGGCGTCGATGAGCAAAGCTTCAGACTGAACGACGATTCGACGCTGCGCTGGTTCGCGTCGAGCACGGACGCCAAACGCGGTTTTTGCTCACGCTGCGGCAGCACCGTGTTCTTCGCCTCCGCCCGCTGGCCCGGTGAAATCCATATCGCCCGTGCCGCGATCCCCGGCGACATCGACCGGCAACCGCAGTGTCATGCGTACTGGGAATCTCACGTGGACTGGGTCAGCGTGGACGACCATCTCGAACGCAAGGAAAGCAGCTAGTCGTCCTTGAAAACCGGCTTTTGGTTTAGGCTACGATTGCTCCAATCTCGTGATTTTTTCCCTGAACCAAATCGTCAAATCATCTTCGGATAGGGATCCATCCGCGACGCCGATGATGGTCAGCACATTTTCTGCCGGCGTTGAGCGGAGCTCATGTCCGTTAAGCATTAGAAACAGGTCCGCAGTGACGAGTGCCGTTCGCTTGTTGCCATCAACAAAACCGTGATTTCTTGCGATGCCATAGGCATAGGCGGCAGCCAGCCGTGCCAAATCATCGCAATCTTCATAAAGTGCCAGGTTGCACGGACGCGCGAGCGCTGACTGGATGATGTTCAGGTCCCTGATACCTTGCGCACCACCGTGTTGAGCGAGTTGTTCATCATGAACGGCCAGAATCGTTTCGACCATAACCCATGCGATGTCCTTCATTTCGCAAGTTCGTGCAACGCGTCTCGATGCTTCGCCTGGACCTTGCGAGCCAGATCCATCTGCCTGCTGAATTCCGGGTCGTAGGGACTGATTCGGTAACCATCGGGCGTCTCAGTCAGATACACCGTATCGCCCTCTTTAACACCCATCTTCTGTCTGGCGTGTTTGGGTATGATGAGACAAACTGAATTTCCGACCTTGCGCAGCTTGAGTTCCATAGGCTTTTCCCAAGAGTAATAATTAAGGTAATTACGTAATTATACACTTGTTATAACGTAATGGCCACTCAATGCCTGCTGGTCGGTATGCTGCCTTCGGGAGGCAGGGGCCGTAGGTTCAAATCCTATCACCCCGACCAGTTTTTCCCTCTAACATTCAAAGAGTTAGCGTCAACACACTAGAGCACTGCTTCTTGCCGGACTGCTCACTGCCGGAATATTGCCGGGATTTTTCCCGCCACCTCCGGCAAGTCTCAATACCGTCGTACGCTTTTGCTCACAGATCGAGTCAACCGCGTGCAACAGCCGTGATAAATCCGGCGCACTATAGTGAGTCGTGATCCTCCCTGATCGGTGTCCCAATAAATCCTGGCGGTCCTCGAAGCTAACGCCTGCAGCCCGAAGTCGATGACCAAAGGTATGGCGAAGATCGTGCACACGGACCTGCGGAAGACCCGCCCTGTTCCGTGCTTTACGCCAGGCGTGATTGCTAACCCCCGCGATGCGTTCACCTTTGTACGTAAAAACATACTCAGGGTGTTTGCCTCGCTGTGATTCAATCACGCTCCTGGCGATCCGGTTAAGCACAACAATCCTTTCTTCGCCGTTTTTGGTCAGCTCTTCTGGCAGCATGAACACCAACGTATCCAGCTCCGGTACCGGGATTTCCCAGGACCAACGGAGCGAGCACAATTCAGACGCCCGCAGCCCGGTATTCACATCAAACAACGCGATGCGCTCTAAATGTACCGGGAGTTGCGCGAACAATCGCACCTGCTCCTGCCATTCCAAGGGATACGGCTTTCGGGCCGGTCCCTTGACCATCTCAATCAAAGGGGCTGCAGAGAGATACTGCATTCCGTTCGGGTGTCGCCACTTTCGTGCTGCGAGTATCAATACTCGCCTGACGAACCCCAGCTCCTTATTAATTGTCCCGGCCGAGATGCCAGCATCCTGCCTAGCCTCTTTGAACCCCGCCAGTGAGTCGTCATACACCCGGTCGATCTGATGATCCCCAATAAAGGGGAGAACGTTATCGAACGCGTACCCGGCTCGTTCCAGCGACTTGGTCGGACAATCTTCCCGAAGGAACTTCTCTACCGCCTCTTCAAATGTCACCGCAGGACGATCGCCGTAGACGATGACTTGACGGATATCGTTGATGCGGTGGTCGTAGTATGCCTCCGCTTCTCGATA
>BFAU01000185.1 GCA_008975185.1 bacterium MnTg04
ATCTGTCTGTATCGGACCGCCGCAATCTATTGACAGTTATCTGAACATGCCGGCCATCATCAGCGCCGCCGAAGTCACCGACTCGATGGCAATTCACCCCGGCTATGGTTTCTTGTCCGAGAACGCGGATTTCGCGGAGCGCGTTGAGGATTCCGGCTTCGTATTTATTGGCCCGCGGGGCGAAACCATCCGCCGCATGGGCGACAAGGTTTCGGCGATCGAGGCGATGCGGGAAGCCGGTGTGCCCTGCGTGCCCGGGTCGGATGGCCCGCTGGGCGACGATGTCGAGGAAAACCTCCGGATAGGGCGCGAGGTCGGCTATCCGGTGATCATCAAGGCATCGGGCGGTGGTGGTGGCCGCGGCATGCGGGTTGTCCACGCCGAGGGCGCATTGGTGAATGCGATTACCCTGACCAAGGCAGAGGCTAAAGCGACATTCGATAACGACGTAGTGTACCTGGAGAAATACCTGCAGAAGCCGCGTCATATCGAGTTCCAGGTGCTGGCTGACCATCATGGCAACGTGATTCACCTGGGTGAGCGCGATTGCTCCATGCAGCGCCGGCATCAGAAAGTCATCGAAGAGGCGCCGGCGCCCGGGATCACCGAACAGCAGCGCACGGAAATGGGTCGTGTTTGTGTCGATGCCTGCAAGGCGATGGGTTACCGCAGCGCCGGCACGTTTGAGTTTCTGTATGAAAACGGTGAGTTCTATTTCATCGAGATGAACACCCGGATCCAGGTCGAACACCCGGTCACCGAAATGATCACGGGAGTGGACATCGTCAGGGCGCAGCTGGATATTGCCGCCGGAGAGAAGCTGAAATTCAGCCAGCAGGATATCCGGATAAGCGGGCACGCCATCGAATGCCGCATCAATGCGGAAGACCCCAAGAATTTTACCCCAAGCCCCGGACCGGTCAGGTTATGGCATGCGCCTGGCGGACCTGGTATACGCGTAGACAGTCATCTCTACAGCGGTTACGAGGTGCCGCCTTTTTACGACTCGATGATCGGCAAGATCATTGCGCATGGTGCCGACCGGAGTACGGCCATTGCAAGAATGCGCAATGCCCTGAACGAAATTGTCATAGAAGGAATCAGGACCAACATCGCCTTGCACCAGGAAATAACCAATCACGGTGCGTTCCAGGCTGGCGGAACAGACATTCATTACCTTGAAAAACGCCTGGGTCTGTGAGACGCCCGCGTGGAACGGTGGCAACAGCTTATCGAACGCGGGCCCGCCGCCCGGGCCGGATGTCATTGCGCATGCCTCAGCGGTGGAACAACGCTACCAGACATGGTTTGATATGAACCCATCGCTCACTATCGTTGACCGGGTGCTGCTCAGCGGCGCCGGCGGCACAGAATAACGGACTGGGAGTTCTTTTGTTTACCTGCTGCCCAAACTGCGAAACCGTTTTCAAAGTCAGCGCCAAACACCTGCAGCAGGCAGCTGGCCAGGTACGCTGCGGTCAGTGTGAATTTTCCTTTAACGCTTTGAGCAATATCCAGGAAAGCGCCAGCGAAGCGGCTGCCAACCTGCCGGCGCCCGCGGACCGGGACGAGGATGCCGACTCTCCGCTGGATGACTTGACGGCAGCAGCGGTCGATGACCTGGACGCAGCCGGCGGCGGGCAAACCGCGACCCCCGATGAAGTCGTTCTGGTTGAGGATGCCGAAGCATTTGAAGCCGCCGTACTGGCGACGATCCACGCCACCGAATCCAAAGCCTGGGAGTCCTCGGGTCCGCATTTTGTCGGCAATGCCGGCGATGCTGATGCCACCCCCGACGAACCTGGCGACGATCAGCCTGTTCGGGCCGAGCTAATGGAGGGTGATGACGAACGGACCGACAATGAGCCCGCGGAAGATGCGCCGGATACCGATGAAGACGACGTATGGCTTTCCAGCGAGGCTCAGGACACCGACCTGGACGCAGACCCGGACCGGCCCAGCATGGACTTCCTGGAACGATTGGCCGAAGGCGCCGATGAAGAGGCAGGCCTGGAGGACATCAACGTCGATGATGAAGATGAGTCCCAGGAACTCGCACACGACGACCTTTTGGAAGGCCAGGATGTGGGCGAGTCCGCAGAGGCTGATGATGACAGCCCCCCGGAAAACGATGAACCCGACGAACCCGAATCGCTTGCTGACGATGAGCTTTTGGAAAACGAGGGTACCGGTGAACCCGCGCAGGTCCTCGATGACGAGCATGACGACGAACCCGCAACGCCGCCTGCTGAGGAACCCGGTGAGGAAGAGAGCGCAACGAAGGATTCTGGGCAAGAAGCCGACGAGGGGAGTGTAGAGCATGCGGCCGGCGATGCCGACAGCGGCGTTGAAGAAATCTGGCTCGGCGAAGTTACCCTGGAATCTGCGGAAAAAGACGAGCTTGAATTCGACGTGCCCAGCGACCAGGTTGACACCGTTTTTGTGGCTGCCGACGAAGAACCACCGGCATCTGAAACCGCCGCTGGAACGGATTACGGGTCGGAGAGCGAATCGTTGGAAGAATTTCTTGACTCGCACACAGAAGGCGCCGAGGAAATTGTGCTTGCCACCGATGAGGCGCTCGATTTTTCCGTTGCCGAGCCCACGCCGGAATCGCCGTCGACGCCGGCAGTCGCCAAAAATCGTCGCTTCACGCTGGCAAAAAAATACCACCGGCCAGCGGCTATCGCCGTTGTGGTCGCGCTGGCATTCTTGCTGCCGGCCCAGTTGACCCACTATTTCCGCTACCAGATCCTGGCAAGCGACTCGTTCGGTCCGTTGCTGGAAAGCGTATACAGCGGTCTCGGGATTCCGCTGACCCGGCAATGGGATCTGGATGCCTATGACATTCGGCGCACCAGGGTCGTGGCCAACGAGGCCGGTACCGGCGTCGTCGAGATTTCGGCGATTCTTACGAACCGCGCCACCTTTGCCCAGCCCTACCCGATACTGCGGCTAATTTTCACCGATCAATGGGACGAAGCGCTGGCGATCCGGGATTTGCATGCCGGGGAATATCTGGAGACCGACCCTGGAGACCAGGCGCGAATGGCGGCGGGAGAGCAGGTCGCGGTCGATATACGGGTAATGGAACTGACGGACGACCTGGCGCAAAATTATCATATCGAATACTGCCTCCAGGACAGCGACCAGAACTTGCGCTGCAAATAGACCGGCAAGAATCGGCGCTTCCGTGCGTCGTTTTTATGAACCCTGCCCGGAGAGTGCCTGGTTCGTCAGACCAATGGACCCACACCGCATGAGCCTGATTATCGGACCTTACAAGATGCGCAATTGCCTGGTGCTGGCGCCGATGGCCGGGGTCACCGATCGTCCGTTCAGGCAGTTGTGCCGCGAGCTCGGTGCCGGGTTGACGCCGTCCGAAATGCTGACCGCGGATACCCGGTTGTGGAGTACCAGGAAATCCAGGCGCCGCCTCGACTATGAAGGTGAACCGGGACCGGTGGTGGTGCAGATCGCAGGCGCCCAGCCGCAAATGCTGGCCACGGCCGCGCGGGAAGCGGTATCCCGGGGCGCGCAGATCATCGACATTATTATGGGTTGCCCGGCGAAAAAAGTCTGCCGCCAAATGGCGGGTTCCGCGTTGCTCAAGGATGAAGACCTGGTGGAAAGAATCCTGGCCGCAGTGGTCGATGCGGTCGATGTGCCGGTCACCCTGAAAATCAGGACGGGCTGGGACCAAGAGCACCGCAACGGCCTGCGGATCGCGCGCATCGCCGAGCGCTGTGGAATCATGGCGCTGGCCGTCCATGGCCGCACCCGGGCCTGCCGGTTCCAGGGTAAAGCGGAATACCGGACCATCCGGCAGATCAAACAGGCTGTCGCCATCCCGGTCATTGCCAATGGCGATATCGATAGCCCGCAAAAGGCGGTTCGGGTACTCAAAGAAACCAAAGCAGACGGAATCATGATCGGCCGCGCCGCACAAGGCCAGCCGTGGCTGTTTTCGCAAATCGATTTTTATTGTCGCTACGGAAAATTGAAACCCGCGCCCGCAAAGCACCAGGTCCGTGATATTATGCTCGCCCATTTGCAAAACCTGTACCGGTTTTACGGAGAGTACACCGGCGTCCGGGTGGCCCGAAAGCACTTGGGATGGTATTTCGATGCCTGCGGAATACAGGCACAGCTACGCAACAAAGCGGTCCGCGTTGAGACCGCAACAGAGCAAGAACGATTGGTCAAAACGCTGTTTTCGATCGGCGAAGAATATCCAGATCCAGGATGCAACCTGGCAGCATAAGTGGGGAAAAAATCGTGAGCAGGGCCAGCAGCAGGAAGCCAGACGGCAAAATTCATGTCAACCAGAAACCCCTTTGCGACCTTACCGAAGAAGCGCTGACCAGCTATTTTGAGATGCTGAACGGGCACCAGCCCAATGCCCTCTATGAGTTGGTCATCGGAGAAGTCGAAAAACCGCTGTTGCGCACCGTCCTGGATTACGCCGAGGGCAATCAGAGCCTGGCCGCCGATATTCTGGGCATCAATCGCGGCACCCTGCGCAAGAAATTGCGCCAGCATGGTCTCGTCAACTGATCCTGCCGGAAAATATTCGTGATAAAAATCGGGCGTGCGCTGCTTAGCGTTTCGGACAAGCGGGGTTTGCCCGAACTCGCCCGTTTTCTTGGCGCTCAGAAGGTTCACCTGTTGTCTACCGGCGGGACCGCGAAACTGCTCTGCGACACCGGCATCGATGTCACCGAGGTCGCTGATCACACCGGCTTTCCCGAAATTATGGATGGTCGCGTCAAGACCTTGCACCCGAAGATTCACGGCGGTCTCCTGGGTCGCCGCGGCATCGACGACGCTACCATGGCGGCGCATGGAATTGATCCAATAGACCTGCTGGTCGTCAACCTCTATCCATTCAGGGAGACGATTGCGGCGCCCAACTGCACACTGGCCGATGCGATCGAAAATATCGATATCGGCGGACCCGCGATGTTGCGGGCGGCCGCCAAAAACCACGCCGGCGTCTGCGTCGTCGTCGACCCGGACGACTACCCGCGCATCATCGCGGAAATGCAGGCGAACGATGGTTGCGTGAGTGCAGACCTGTGCTTCGACCTGGCCGCGAAGGCGTTCGCCCACACCGCGACTTATGACCAGGCTATCGCAGCGTACCTGGGCCGAGCCAAACAGGGAAAGTCACCTGACGAGCCAACCCTGCCGCCTCGCTTGGCCCTGGATTTCGAACAGCAGAGTTTACTGCGATACGGAGAAAATCCCCACCAGCTGGCCGCTTTTTACACCGACCGGATTGCACCGGCCGGCAGCCTGGGCGGGGCAAAGCAACATCAGGGCAAGGATTTATCCTATAACAACATCGCCGACACGGATGCAGCCTGGGAGTGCGTCGGGCAATTCGACGCGCCGGCCTGCGTCATCGTCAAACACGCCAATCCGTGCGGGGTCGCCATTGCGAGCGAGTGCCTGGCAGCCTATGGCCTGGCCTATGCCACCGACCCCGTTTCCGCGTACGGCGGCGTCATCGCATTCAACCGGTCCTTGTCAGCCGATACCGCGCAAGCGATCATCGAACAGCAGTTCGTCGAAGTCATCATCGCCCCGGAAATTGCAGGCGCAGCGCTGAGGGTGTTGTCCGCAAAACCCAATATCCGGGTACTCAGCGCCGGGTCCGCGGCGCCTGCGAAGGATACGGCGCTGCAACTGAAGCAAGTCTCCGGTGGTCTGCTGGCACAGACCCGGGACGACCGCCTTGTCGCAGCGAGCGACCTGACGACGGTGACTCGCAGCAAAGCAACCGCGAAACAACTCGATGATTTGTTATTCAGCTGGAAAGTTGTCAAATTCGTGAAATCCAATGCCATCGTATTTTGTCGCGACGGACAGACGCTGGGCGTTGGCGCCGGCCAGATGAGCCGCGTATACAGCGCCCGGGTCGCGGCGATCAAGGCGGCAGACGCCGGCCTGGCGATCGCCGGTTCGGTGATGGCATCGGACGCCTTCTTCCCGTTCAGGGACACCATCGATCAAGCTGCCGAAATGGGCGTCACCGCCATCATCCAGCCAGGCGGCTCGATGCGCGACCCGGAAGTCATCGATGCCGCGGACGAACATGGCATCAGCATGGTTTTCACCGGCGTGAGGCATTTCAGGCACTAGCAGCCCGGCGGAATTGGGGCTGCTGGCAAGAGACCGAGGGCAATGCGATGAAAGTGCTGATTGTGGGTGGCGGCGGTCGCGAGCATGCGCTGGCCTGGAAAGCGAGCCAGTCGCCGCTGGTCGATGAAGTCCTGGTCGCGCCGGGCAATGCCGGGACCGGCGGCGAGCCCGGTATGCGTAACGTTCCTGTTTCCGCCGACGATATCGAGGGCTTGCTGGACCTGGCCAGGCAGGAGAAGGTCGGGCTGACCATCGTCGGACCGGAAACGCCACTCGTCAACGGCATCTGCGATCGTTTTGCCGCCGAAGGTCTGCGTTGTTTCGGTCCGTGCCAGGCTGCGGCGCAGCTTGAAGGCTCGAAAGCTTTCAGCAAGGACTTCATGGCCCGCCACGGTATCCCGACGGCCAGATATCGATCCTTCGACCAGGTCGATCCGGCATTGGCATGGCTGAAAGAGGTCGGCACGCCGATCGTTATCAAGGCCGATGGCCTGGCGGCGGGAAAAGGGGTCGTGGTCGCCGGCAACGAGGCCGAGGCCGAGGCCGCCCTGCGGGAGATGCTGGAACAAGAGCGCTTTGGCGAGGCCGGCTGCCGAGTCATCATGGAAGAGTTTCTGCCAGGTGAGGAAGCCAGTTTTATCGTCATCTGCGATGGCAAGAATATTCTGCCACTGGCCACCTCACAGGATCACAAGACCCGCGACGACGGCGATGTCGGCCCGAACACGGGCGGCATGGGGGCGTACTCCCCGGCGCCTGTCGTTACACCGGAAGTACACGATCGGGTAATGCGCGAGATTATCGAACCCACGGTTGCCGGCATGGCGGCCGATGGGCATCCCTACACCGGCTTCCTGTACGCCGGGCTCATGATCGACGATGCGGGCGCTCCCAGCGTAGTGGAATTCAACTGCCGTTTCGGCGACCCGGAGGCGCAACCGGTCATGGCGCGGCTGCGGTCCGACCTGGTCATGCTTTGCGATGCCGCGCTGGATGGGCGTCTCGACCAGGTCGAGACGGAGTGGGACCGGCGCGTGTCGCTGGGTGTAGTCATGGCGGCGGGGGGATACCCGGGCAGCTATGCCGGCGGCGAACCCATAACGGGACTCGACCAGGCCGTTGCCGGCCATGGCAAGGTGTTTCATGCGGGAACCAGGATGGAAGGCGGCGAGATCGTTACCGCCGGCGGCCGCGTACTCTGTGTCGTCGCCTTGGCCGATACGATCGGCGAAGCACAACGGCGCGCCTATGCGCTAACCGAAAAAATACACTGGAAAGACGCTTTTTATCGCCGCGATATCGGCCACCGCGCGCTTGCGCGGTGAGCATCTGCTTGCTGTGTGATCGGCCGACCAGTGAGCGGCGTCAACGCTTCATTGCGTCAAAGAATTGCGCATTGGTCTTGGTTTCTTTCATCTTGCCAAGCAGGAATTCGATGGCTGCAACCTCGTCCATCGAGTGCAGCAGCTTGCGCAGAATCCAGATTTTTTGCAGTTCATCGGGCTTGGTGAGCAACTCCTCACGCCGGGTCCCGGACTTGTTGATGTTGAGTGCGGGAAAGATTCGTTTCTCTGCGATTCTCCGGTCCATGTGAATTTCCATGTTGCCGGTGCCCTTGAACTCTTCATAAATCACATCGTCCATACGCGAACCGGTCTCCACCAGAGCCGTGGCGATGATCGTCAGGCTGCCGCCCTCTTCGATGTTGCGCGCCGCGCCAAAGAACCGTTTCGGCTTGTGCAGGGCATTGGCATCCACGCCACCGGTCAGCACTTTGCCCGACGATGGCACGACGGTGTTATAAGCACGCGCCAGGCGGGTAATCGAATCGAGCAGGATCACGACGTCTTTCTTGTGCTCGACCAGGCGCCTGGCTTTTTCGATCACCATGTCCGCAACCTGTACATGGCGGCTGGCCGGCTCGTCGAAAGTACTGGAAACCACTTCGCCGCGAACGCTGCGTATCATCTCCGTGACTTCTTCGGGACGTTCGTCGATCAGCAGGACAATCAGGAAAACTTCGGGGTGTTTCGAAGTGAGCGAGGTCGCGATGTTCTGCAGCAACATGGTCTTACCCGCCTTCGGCGGAGAAACGATCAGGCCACGCTGGCCCTTGCCGATCGGCGACATCAGATCGATGATCCTGGCGGTCAGATCTTCGGTGCTGCCGTTGCCAATTTCGAGTTCCAGGCGTTCCGTCGGGAACAACGGCGTCAGGTTGCCAAACGCTACCTTGTGGCTGGCGTTTTCCGGCGCTTCAAAATTGATCTCGCCGATCTTGAGCAGGGCGAAATACCGCTCGCCGTCCCGCGGCGGCCTGATCAGCCCGGAAACGGTATCGCCGGTGCGCAAACTGAATCGGCGAATCTGGCTCGGCGACACATAGATATCATCGGGGCCGGCCAGGTAGGAACTATCGGCAGACCGAAGAAAACCAAAGCCGTCCTGGAGGATTTCCAGCACCCCATCGCCATAGATGTCCTCGCCCTTTTGCGAATGGGCGTTTAAGATGGCGAAAATAAAATCCTGCTTGCGAGCGCGGGCCAGGTCTTCCAGCCCCATTTCCTCCGCAAGATCCGCCAACTCTGCTACCGGACGGGTTTTCAGCTCGGTCAGGTTCAGCGATGATTTTTTCGCATCGAGTTCTTCC
>BFAU01000186.1 GCA_008975185.1 bacterium MnTg04
AGACGGGTTTCCTCGGCTATATTTTCGTTGGATGCCAGGGCTGTTGCGATGGAGAACACAGCCTGCGTTTCCTGTTTTGACGAAACATGGCCAGCCTTGTTCAGTGCGTGCCATGCTTCAGCATATCGCCGAATCTCCGCCATCATGGTTGCGTTCAATTCCGCCAGCGGCATTTCGCCGAGTACCGGAGCCAGCCCGCCGTGAACGAAAAGCGTGTCATTGACAATCAGCGCGACGGATTGTCCAAGCAGCCAGCTTCCATACTTGCCTTGCGGCGCGAAAGCCTCGAGCCGGGCAAAATATCCAGCCGGATATTGGTTGTCGAATTCCGCCCTTGCCTGATCGTCCGACATCAATGACTGGCCTGACTGGCGCCGGAAATTGGCATAACCGGCCTGGCGTTGTTGCAGCGTTTCGTCATCGGCGAAACCGGCAATCTCCTGCGCGGACACGTATCGCCAGTCACCGGTCATGTTCATCACTTCGTGATTGCCCAGCGCCAGCAAAACCTTGCCGCCTGCGTCACCGGCCTCCGCCTGCAACGACATCAGTAAATCCAGGGCCTCGCGTGATCGTGGGCCGCGATCCAGAATATCGCCAAGGCTGACCAGGTAACTGTCACCACCAGACCAGTTATTCTGATCATCGATGATGCCGGTTTGCTGCAGAATGCGGGTCAGATCGGCAAAGGCGCCATGAACATCGGCAAACACAACGACGCGGGATACACCGGAATACCTTGTTTGCAGCCTGGCATCGGCAAGTACGACGAAGCCGGGTACGGCGGAATTTCCCGCTTTTGCATTATCTGCGGCGATTGCCTGGCCAACGGCCAGCGCCAGGACGGCAAGATACAGGAATGAATTGAGCAATAATCTGCGCAGCATTAGATTAAACCGTCGCCAGGCCGTCATTGTTAACGTCACTGCTAAGGCTAGGCGAAGCGAAGCGTTTTTGCCATAGTCTGGGGACGGGTCCGGGCAGATTTGGTGCGCAGGCGACCTGACAGGAGTATGCAATCACCATGAACCGAGTAATTGTCTCGTTGCTAATGGGTCTCGCGGCCTGCGCGTCGCTGGCGGAAACAGTCAACATTAAAGTCCGCGTCCTCGCAAATGACGCGAAGTTTGTTGGCACCGGCATGGGCGGTGTCAGGGTCGTCATTAGCGATATCGAACATGGCGTCGTGCTGGCCAGTGGAATCACCCGGGGCGCGACCGGGGACACCGGGCTGATCATGCGCAAGCCACGGCAAAGAGGTGCGTCCGTTATCACCGACGGAGCCGCGGTTTTCAGTGCCAGCATCGATATCAGCCGGCCGACCAGGGTTCGGATCGAGGCCAGCGGCCCGCTTGGATTCCCGGATTCCATGGCACAGATCAGCGTAACCCACTGGCTGATCCCCGGCCATGACATCGTCGACGGGTGGACCATGACCTTGCCGGGTTTTGTCCTCGAACTGATCGATGTCCCGCGAAAGGCCGGCCGCGGGGACGATATCCCGGTCCATGTGAAGCTGGTCATGATGTGCGGTTGTCCGACCGAGCCTGGCGGGCTGTGGGATTCCGATCAGTACACGATCAAGGGCCAGTTATGGAGCGGAGATACGCTGGTTTCTGAAACCGATCTGGAGTACACGGGGACAACCAGCCATTACCGCGCTGTCATACCGGCGATAGGGTCTGGCGAGCTGGAACTGCTGGTTTACGCTGTGGATACCAGCACCGGGAACACGGCCGTTGTGAAGGCGCCGTTGCGGGTCGATGAATAAGCCGCCGGGATTTTTCGCGTGGCGTGCGATCGTCATGTCTTTGGCTGTGTTGATGGTCGGCTGCGAATCCATAGGGCGCACCGACTTTGAGCGCCATAGCATGAGTAGTCTGAAAATCCTGCCGGGGAGTGTCGATGGCCTGTTGCTATTCGAAGCCAACACCAGCGAACAATACCCCGACAGCCCCAGCGGGGATATCCAGCGTATGAAGTGGGCGGCCGGCTGGATGGAAATCCGGGGATTCTGCCCGCACGGCTTTGCGGTCGTGTCGCGCCGGCGCTATACGTCTGCGGATGACAACCCGTTTCGGTACCACTTGCGTTACGAATTGCGCTGCCTATCGTCAGCCGAATAGCGACTATTGCAGGTATTTCTCGAGCAAGGCAGCATAGCTGCCATCGCTCTTTTGCTCCTGCAAGGCGACGTTGATCGCGTCCACCAGCGATTGCTCGACCGATGCTTTTGCGAACATCAGCCGCACCTCCCTGGTCTTGATGGCGATTGGATGGGCTTCGACTTCTTCGGCCAGCCCTTTCTTGCGAATGACCGCGGCGGCGACGAAGGGGTCCTCGAGGAAGCCATCGGCTTCAAAATTGATCAGGTTCGAGAAATTCAGTTCCGAGATGGGTACGGTGATGAACAAGTCCTCGTATTCCGCGCTGTCCTGTAAAGCGGTAACTTCCTCGCCATAAAGGTACTGGGATACTACGCCGACCCTGAAACCCCGCTCGAGCAGTTCGCCCAGGTTGTCGGCCTTGAAGCGCCCTTTTTCTCCGGCGCGGACAAAGAGCACGAAGGTCTCATCCCGGTAGGGGTCCGAGAACATGGCGAATTTGGCCCTGCCCGCGGTCCTGGTAGCGCCCGGCAGCATATTGACATCGCCCTTCTTCAGCATTTCGAGCAGGCTGGCCCAGTCGCTGGCCAGGAACCTGGTCTTGCAGCCGACTCTGGCGGTAATTCCCCTGATTAACTCGATATCCAGCCCGCGCAGCTCGCCGCCGAGATCCTGGTACTGGTATGGCTCCCACGGGTCCCAGCCTACGATCAGCGTGCAATCTTCCGCGGGCTCCGGCGTTGCATCCGCTGCGGGCCCGGTCTTGCCCTGGCCCGGGTCAGCACCGCCGCATGCGCCCATCGCAAGCAGGAAAACGATAATCAGCGAACGGCTGGCGATATTTTGCATGGAAACCTCCAGGACTGGTCAGACACCGGCAATAGCATCCTAGTCGTCCTTTTTGCTGCTCCGTAATCGTGGCCACCACTGATACCAAGTATAGGACAGAGGCAAATGATTTGGGGTGCCTGGCCATTGATCTGCGTCGACAAGGCCGGCAGGGGGGCGGCAGGATTTTCCTGATATTGGTCATTGCCCGCCCGGAATGCGCCCGTTGCAGGTGGTCGCGGCATTCTAACGACGGATCCCGTCCGGATACCGCAAGAAGGGGGTATTCGGCGGACTCGCTTGCTATGTTGGGTGAGCCGGCGTCAGACGGGAAGAAACATGAAGAAATCGCGATTCCTTTTTCCAATAGCGCTCCTGCTGCTGTCTCCGGCAATTTACGCTGTCAGTGTTCCGGCAATCCATGCCGGCCTTTATCCAAGCGAGCGCCATGCTCGCATGGCGGACCTGGATTACCTGGTTGGAATCTGGGAAATGACCAGCCGGGAAACGATTTCCGGCGGCCAGTATGCCGAAGCGACCGGTATCCGGTCCTGTGTGTGGGTGCTCGATCGCACTGCTATTCGTTGCGACGACATGTTTAGCCGTGTTCGTGCGACCAGCGGGTTTCCCGATCTTTACGAACCCCGGGACAGGCTTTTCTATGTCACGTTCAATGAGCAGGACGGGCATTACGAGTTTCTTTACATGAGCGCGCTGAGCGCCGAAAAAAACATTTTTCCGGCGGAGTTCGATATCGGCAGCAAGACTCTGGTGCACGAGATACCCGGCGGGTTCCTGGGGCAGGGCAGGGAGGCCATGCAAAGTACCTGGCAAAAACTTATCGATGACAACCAGATTCGCGAAGAATACAGAGTGATATCCGGTGATGGCGATACCAGGGAATCGATAGAAATTACGTTGCGGAGAATGGTCGGCGGCAACAGGGACGAATTATTTTTCTGATCGCCGGCCCGGTCAGTCGTTGCCAAAATACCTGCTGATCACTCGATCGCCCGGCTGTATTCCATATTTGTCCGCTACGCCGGCGTTGAGTTCGAGCACCGCCAATACCGGTTCGCCAGACACGATGCTGTCGAGAGCAAATGGCCTGGTTTCTTTTTCGATCCGGGCAACGGTGCCGTCCCGCCTGATAAACAGCATGTCCAGCGACAACGCGGTGTTTTTCATCCACATGCTGATATTGCTGGACTGTCGATAAACGAACAGCATTCCCTGGCGTTCGCCAAGCTCATCGACAAACATCAGGCCACGCGCCTGCTGTTTCCCCGACAAGGCGAGAAATACTGCCAGTTCCAGGCTACGGCCAGCCCGAGTCTCGATCTGGATCGTCGTTTGACTAAAGCCCTTGATGCCATCGGCGCCCGCCGGACAAGCCAGAAGCAAAATGATGCCGGCCACTACGATAAAAGTACGGCTGACGTTCCTGCCAAGTGTCTTTTCGTACTCGAATCTAATGCTGGCTTTAGTCATGCCCCGATTCTACCAGCAGCGTCCTGGCGATGCGTCCCTGCATCGTGCCTAGCCCCTTGGCGCCGTGCATAACCAGGATCATCATTCCCATGCCGAGTGCCGAGTAGATTAACGTTGCCCATCCGGGACCGAGAAGAAATAACCCCGGCACACCGGTGGCGTAAAAATCGACATCGATCAGGTCTTGATAATCCAGCAGGTATATAACCGGTGCGCTGATGAAAGTCAGGCTCACGGCAAGGGCGACCACCGCGTAGGTGAAATAGAAAATACCCAGCGGCAACATCATTAGCATGTAGAGCATGGTGGTCCAGGTACGCGCGTCCTTGAGCATCAACTTGATGCGCTCGGCAATGCCGCCCTCGCCGGTATCGTAAGTCGGCCGGCGCGGCATGCGGATGCCGAGAAGGGATTCGATAATTCTCCCTTCCACCAGCGACAAGACCCTGCTGGTCGCAATAAACAGCAAAAAGAAGGGAATCCCGATGATCAGGATCATCAAACCCGCCGACAAAGCCAGACCCGTTACCGCAAACGTGAAATAAAATATTCCGGTGGCCATCGAAAACACCAGGTAGAACAAGCTGCTGTACGCTCTTGGGTCCAAGAATATGCCAAACAACCTGCCCGCCGGTGATTTCGGTTCACGTATGGCCGGCGCGGCAAGTGCGGCCTGAACCTTTGTCTCGGTTTCGATATAGGCCTGGGCCACCTCGTCCGGTGCACCATAACTGCTGGCGATCGCCTCGAGTATTTCGGGCTCCGGCCGGCTGGCCTGACCGGCAACCTCGGCGTGAAGATATTCTTCGGCATCGTACAAAGCATCCTGAATGACCGCGGCATCCTGTCCGTGCAGGGCTTGTCGCAATTGCTCCAGGTAGGCGTCTATCGATCGGGGGGCTGGCGTGTTCATTTCTCATCCTTTGTGTTCATCAATGCGTCTACAAAATCCCGGGTTGCCTGCCAGGCATCCCACCATTTCGTCAAAATCAGGCGACCTTTGCCGGTAATCTGGTAATAACGCCG
>BFAU01000187.1 GCA_008975185.1 bacterium MnTg04
GCGGCTGACCGGCTCGCGGTCGCCGGTATCGCCGATCACCAGGTCGCCATGGATGACCGCGTCTTCGAAACCGGTGCTGAGGTTGTCGAGCACGACCGCCGGGTAACCGGCTTCGCCGAGCTGGCGGACCACATGGCTGCCGATATAACCGGCGCCGCCGGTGACCAGGATGGGGTTAGCTGCTGCCATGACGATTCATTTTGCCCGCGACGATGATTGCCAAGGCATACTAGCAGCGCCGGCAAAGACCGGTAAACCAAGGGCTTACATAATCAGGCCGAGGCCAAACAGATGGCAGGTGAGCGCGACACCACCAAGCACGAAAAAAGCGATGGCAAGCCCTATGACGGGCTGACGCCGGATACGATCCTGGATGCGATCGATGCGCTGGGTTTTGTCACGACCGGCACTACGCTGGCGCTGAACAGTTATGAAAACCGCGTTTACCAGATCGGTATCGAAAGCGCAGACAAGCACGGCGCGGACTCCGCGGTGGTCGTAAAATTCTACCGGCCGGGGCGCTGGTCGGATGATGCGATTTTCGAAGAGCATGCGTTTTCTTTAGAGCTGGTGGCGCAGGAAGTGCCGGTGGTCGCACCGCTGCAATTCGATGAAATCACCTTGCATGAGTTTGACGGCTTTCGCTACGCGGTCTTTCCGCGTCGCGGCGGGCGTTGGCCGGACCTTGAGAACAAGCAAAACCGGCAGTGGCTGGGGCGTTTCCTGGGTCGCATCCATGCCTGCGGCGGGGTGCGTGATTTTCAGTTCCGGGAGAGTTTGAACGTCGAGCAAAGGGGTTGGGAATCGGTTAAATTCATCAATGAAAACAACTGGATACCAGATCATCTTGAAGCAGCTTATGATTCGTTGACCGATGACCTGCTCGCCATCGTCGAGGCGTCTGTACAAGGCTATGAAGCGTCTGCCGGCGGCTGGATTCGCCTGCACGGCGACTGCCACCCGGGCAATATATTGTGGACCGATGACGGGCCGCATTTTGTCGATCTGGACGATTGCGTTATGGGTCCGGCGATCCAGGATTTGTGGATGTTGTTGTCGGGCAGCCGCGAGGAAATGGGCGAGCAGATGGCGGATATCCTGGAAGGCTACGCCCAGTTTGCCGACTTCGATCATCGGCAACTGGGCCTGATCGAACCGTTGCGGACGCTGCGCATGATTCATTACTCGGCGTGGCTGGCGCGGCGGTGGCAGGACCCCGCGTTTCCGCGCGCCTTCCCGTGGTTTGCGGAGAGCCGTTATTGGGAGGAACACATCCTCGCCTTGCGCGAGCAATTAGCCCTGCTGCAAGAACCCGCGCTGGAGCTGCCGTAAAAAGGGGATAGGAAAGTCGCCAGGACCGTCAGGCGGATAAATCAACCACAAGTACCAGTTTCCCCGTGGTCGTGCCTGACTCGAGATCTTGCTGTGCCCGCGCTGCATCCGCGAACGGATAAGTCGTGACTTTTCCTGGCCGGATTTTGTCATGATTCAGCCACAGGCAAAGCTGATCCATCGATTCGGTCAGTGCATCCATTCTCGCTTGCAGGAAGCTGAGGTTGAACGCCAGCACGCTCTTGTTGTTGACCGTCATATCCAGCGGGTCGAAGCGCGGTGTGCGCAGGTAATCCCAGCCGAGTTTCAGCCAGTTCGGTTTGCCGCCTTTTTTGGGCATCATCGAAGCGAAACCATAAACAACCAGCCGGCCTTCGGCCGCCAGGTGCCGATAACTTTGCCGCAGCGTGCTGACGCCATTGGCGTCGAGCACGACATCGAAACCATTCGCTGCGAACCGTTGCGCGCATTGCCACAAATCCTGGCTGGACTTGTCGATCACCACGTCGGCGCCAAGGCTTTTCGCGTATTCGACCTTGTGGGCGCCGCCAACCACCCCGCAGACGCTACAGCCGGTGGCGCACGCAAGCTGGATCAGTGCGCCACCGACGCCGCCGGCGGCGGAATGGACTAACACGGCCTGGTCGGGCCGGGCTGCCGCCAGCGTGAAAAGGGCGTACCACGCGGTCAGAAAAACGGTCGGAAAGCCGGCGGCTTCGGTCACGCTCATCCCGGCAGGGATTTCAAATGCCTGGTTTGCGGGGACGACCACCTGGCTGGCGTAACCGTCGAATAGCGTCAATGCCATGACCCGGTCGCCGACCGCCGGTTTGCTGACACCCTCGCCGCATGCGGCCACGGTCCCGGCGACTTCGAAGCCGGGCGTCATCGGATAGCCTTTGAGTTGTTTGGCGGAGGCATACAACCCCATGCGGGTGATGCAATCGGCGTAGTTGATACCGGCTGCCTGCACCGCGATCAGTATTTCGCCCGGACCGGGGGTCAGGTCGGGGTGTTCCTGCAACACGAGTTGCCGATAGTCGCCTGGTTTTTCGATGACGTGTTTTTGCATGGGTCAAAAAGGGGACGGGAAAAGGAAAAGGGGACAGATCTATTTTTCGAAAGAAATATGGGCCAGCCAACGATAATAGTGCCGAAAAATAGATCTGTCCCCTTTTCCCCTTCGTTGGCTATAGGTGGCTCCGGGCTTTGTTACATAAACCGGACACCGGTCACAGCCTCCCCCCTGGCCGGAGACTACTATTTCACACTTAATCGGGGTCATGGATGGCTCTGGCGGATTATGTCAAACCGGTCGGTTAGCGGCAGGGATTGCGGTGCACAAGAAACTCAGACAACAGCTCGAACAAGCGCGCAGCGAGAGCGGCGAGGCGACCGATCTCGATCAGTTGCTGGCGCTGGTTGATGAGTATTACTGCGCGCAGGACAAGGAACGCCTGAAAGCCGAACACACGATCCAGATGATCTCGGACAATCTCGCCGACCTCGGCGAGGAAATTCGCGAGACTCGCGACAACCGGCTGCAAGCCATTCTCGACAACGTCAAGGATGCGATCTTCACGCTCAATGAAGACGGTTCGATAAGAATTTTCAACCCGACCGGCGAACGGATTTTCGGTTTTAGCGAAGACGAGTTGCGCGGGCGCTCGCTGGAACTGTTGATTCCCGAAGCGCGGGGGCGGGTGGAAGAATTTCTGAGCGAACTCGCGGCGTTGTCCACGACCATGACCAATGACCTGGAGTCCTGGGAAACCCAGGGCAAACGCAAGAACGGCGAGCTGTTCGCGGCCGAGCTGGCGATCAGTGAAACGATGCTGAGAAAGAAGAAAATCTACGTCGGTTGCCTGCGCGATATCAGCCAGCGCAAGGAAATCGAGAAGGCCCTTCGTACCAGCGAAGCGCGTTTCCGCAGCCTGGTCGAAAACGCGCCGGAAGCTATCGTCGTAATCGATGTGGACGAGGCGAAGTTTATCGACGTCAATGAAAACGCGATCCAGTTGTTCAAGATGAACCGCGAAGACCTGCTTGAAATCGGCCCCGCCCAGCTCAGCCCGCCGGTACAACCCGATGGACGCAGTTCGTTCGAACTGATTGCGGAAAAACTGAAGGCCGTTAAAGAGGGGTCGCCGACGGAGTTCGAGTGGACGCATCGCGATGCCGAGGGCATCGACCTTCAGTGCGAGGTGCGCCTGTCGCATTTGCCCGGGGAGGATCGCAAACTCATTCGCGGGAGCATATCGGATATCTCGGTGCGCAAGCGCGCCCAACTGATTGCCCAGGGCGAGAAGAAAGTGCTGGAGAGAATGGCAGCGGGAGCGCCGTTGTCACTGGTCCTGGCAACCATTTGCCTGGCCATGGAGCGGGTGACCCCCGGCGTCATGGCCAGTGTCTTGCTCGGCGGCCCGGACAAGCGGGTAAAGCATTTGGCGGCGCCGAGTTTGCCCGATGATTTCATCAGCGCCGTCGACAAGGCGCTGCTCGGTCCCGGTGAGGCGCTCTATGGCAAGGCCGTTTACCAGGGCAGGCAACTGGTGGTCGCCGATATCGAACACAGCGCGTTGATGGACAGTTTCCGCAACGAAGCAAATGCGTTGCGCCTGCGCTCGTGCTGGACCGTACCGTTTACGACATCGGATGGCGAGACCCGCGGCGCTTTCGTGTTTTACCGTCGCAAATCCGGTGCGCCGGAAGCCAAGGATATAGAAGCTGCATCCCGGTTGTCGCGGCTGGCGTCGATCGCGGTCGAGCGGGCGTCTTCTGAAGAAGCATTGCGCGATAGTGAAGCCCGCTTCAGGGGGCTGTTCGAATCCGTGGTCGATGGCGTTTATCGTTCGTCGGCGGATGGTCAGATCCAGGCGGCCAATCCCGCGCTGGTTTCGATGCTGGGTTATGACCGCGAAGAAGACCTCAAGAATCTGTCGAAATCGGTGGAGTTGTATGTCAATCCGCTGGAACACGATGCATTGATCAAGAAACTCGACGAAGACGGCATCGTCCGCAATTTTGAATACCAGCTGCGCCGCAAGGACGGCAAAGCCATCGTCGTTCTCGAAAATGCGCGGGCGGTACGCGATGCCCATGGCAAGGTCGTGGCCTATGAGGGCACGATTACCGATATCACCGAGCGCAAACGCGCTGAGATGGCCGTGTTCGAGGAAAAAGAACGCGCCCAGGTGACCTTGCAGTCGATTGGCGACGCGGTGATTACCACCGATGCCGATGGTCAGGTCGATTACCTGAACCCGGTGGCCGAGAGTCTAACCGGCTGGGAGCTGGAGCAGGCTAAAGGCGCACCGGTCGAAGCGGTTTTTCACCTGGTCAATGAACGCAATGGCGAGACCGCGACCAGCCCGGTTCGCCACTTCCTGGAACGAGGATATGTGTTT
>BFAU01000188.1 GCA_008975185.1 bacterium MnTg04
CCGGTGCTGTCGCCCCTGGCCTGGGTGCTGGCTTACGACTATCCGGTACACCGGATTTCGCCGGCCAACCAACCGCAAGAGCCGGCCGGGCAAAACACCTTCCTGGTGGTTTACCGGAACCGCGGCGACCAGGTGGGTTTCATGGAAATCAACGCAGTCACCGCCCGCCTGCTGGATTTGTTGCAGGACGATGCCAGTACCGTAACGGGGGGCGAACTCCTGGCCCGAATCGCCGATGAAATTAAACATCCCAACCCGCAGGTAGTCAGCGATGGCGGCAAGGATATTCTTGCAGACCTTCACGGCAAAGACATTATTCTCGGTACGAAAGCCTGACGACCGACCGGGTTATTCTGGTTCGCGCACAGGGCAGCAAAAAATTCCAGTTTCAGGAGTCAAAATATGACGGCGATTTTGAAAAACGTCAGCCAACTTAATGCTCGACTGCATAACATCACGAGCCATTTCGATGGTGTCGCTTCGCTGGCGTTGCGTTTGATTCTCGGTCCGGTGCTGATTGTATCGGGATGGGAAAAGCTCACCGGACAGAATTACTTCGGCGGCATGCTTGACAGCTTCCCTTTTCCGTTCAACATCCTGCCGCCGGAACTGAGCTGGCAGGTATCGATCTGGGTCGAATTGATCGGTGGAATATTGTTGCTCGTCGGCTTCGCGGTTCGCTGGATATCCCTGCCGCTGATGGTCATGATGTTCGTCGCCGGATACTCCGTCCATCTCAAGAACGGCTGGGCGGCGATCGCCCCGTCATTTCCGTCACCGGTCTGCGTAGAGGGAACCACCGAATACGATGAGGCTGGCCCGTTCAAAACATTCGTCGAGTGTCTGAACACCAATGAGCGGACGATCGAAGCATCGAAACGGCTGGCCAGGGCCAAGACCATCCTGCGCGAACACGGCAACTATCGCTACTTGAACGGCGGCGGCTCAATCGTCAAGCTGAACAACGGCATAGAGTTTGCCGCGACTTATTGGGTGATGCTCCTTGCCTTGCTGATTATCGGCGGCGGCCGCTATCTCAGCGCCGATTACTGGCTGGCGCGGAAGTTTCGGATCGACTGATGCAGTCTTTGGGAAACCAATTGTGTAGCGGCTAGCTTTTTTTCGGCAGGTACAAGTCGGTCAACGTCCCTTCAAAAGCCTCGGCGGCGAAGGCGAGGGTTTCCGACAGGGTCGGGTGTGGATGTATGGTCAGCGCGATATCGGCAGCGTCGCATCCCATTTCGATCGCCAACGCCATTTCGGCGATCAGGTCGCCGGCCTGCGGGCCGACGATGCCGGCGCCGATCAGCTGCCCGTTTTCTTTGTCGAACAGCAACTTGCTCAGGCCCTCGTTTCTGCCGAGCGCCAATGACCGGCCGCTGGCCGTCCACGGAAACACGCCCTTGCCGTATTTCCGCCCCTTTGCCTTGAGTTCGGCTTCGGTTTCGCCGACCCAGGCGATTTCGGGATCGGTGTAGGCCACCGATGGAATAACCCTGGCGTCGAAGGATTTTTTCAGGCCGCTGACGACTTCCGCCGCGGTTTTTCCTTCATGGCTTGCCTTGTGGGCGAGCATCGGTTCGCCGACAATATCGCCGATCGCAAAAATGTGCGCCTGGTTGGTCCGCATCTGCCGGTCAACCGGGATAAAGCCGCGCTCGTCCACAGCCACCCCCGCCGCCTCCGCGCCGATCCTCGAACCATTCGGTTTGCGCCCGACTGCGACCAGGATACGACCGTAAACTTGCGGGTCGGGCGCGCCATCGCCCGAGAAACTGACCTTGAGCCCTTCGTCGAGCGCCTCGACGCCGCTCACCGTAACCCCGAGCATGATTTGCTCGTATTGTTTTCGAATCCGTTTTTCCAGCGGCCGGACCAGGTCGGGGTCGCACCCGGGCATCAGCCCGCTGGTCATTTCCACGACCGAAACCTTGACCCCGAGGGCCTGGTACACGGTCGCCAGTTCCAGGCCGATTATCCCGCCGCCGATGACCAGCATCCGCGCCGGCAGTTCTTCGAGCTCCAGCGCGCCGGTCGAATCCATGATCCGCCGATCGTCCGGCAAGAATGGCAGCCAGGACGACTCCGAACCCGCAGCAATGATGCACTGCTCGAACTGGATGACCTTTGGCTGTCCCGTGTCATCGGGTCTGCTTACCTTCAGGTGGTGTGGCGACAAGAATTCACCATGGCCTGTAACGACGCGAACCTTGCGTTTTTTTGCCAACCCGTCCAGACCGCCGCTCAGTTGCCCGACGATCTGGTCTTTCCACCCGCGCAAGCCCTGCGGGTCGATAACCGGTTTGGAAAAAGTGACGCCGTGCTCGGCCATGGCTTTGGCATCATCCATGACCTTGGCGACATGCAGCAGCGCTTTCGACGGGATACAGCCAACATTCAGGCAAACCCCGCCGAGCGCGTCCCAGCGTTCCACCAGCATCGTCTCCAGCCCGAGATCGGCTGCCCGAAACGCGGCGGTGTACCCGCCCGGCCCCGAACCGAGCACCAGCAGCCGGGTCGAGATATCGACGGTACCGTTGTAATCGGCCGCAGCCATCGTCTTCCCGCCCGCGCTCACGAAAGCGGAGCCGTCAGCTTGCCGGGATCGGCGAGCACAGTGGCCAGGTAACTGGTAAAACGAACCGCCTGGGCGCCATCGATGACCCGATGATCGTAGGACACGGAAAACGGCAGCATCAGCCGCGCCACGAATTTGCCATCCAGATAAACGGGTTTCATCGCAGACCGCGCGACACCCATGATCGCAACTTCCGGCGCATTGATGATCGGCGTGAACCCGGTCCCGCCGATACCACCGAGGCTGGAAATCGTAAAACACCCGCCCTGCATCTCGTCGGCTTTTAGCTTGCCATCGCGCGCCTTCGCGCTGAGATCGCCGAGCTGGCCGGCCAGCGCATAAATATCCAGCTTGTCGGCATCGCGAATCACCGGCACCATCAGCCCGTTTGACGTATCGGCGGCGAATCCCAGGTGACAGTACTTCTTGTAAACCAGGTGCTCGCCATCGGCGGACAATGAACTGTTGAAATTCGGGAATTCCTTCAGCGCCAGCACGCAGGCCCTGAGAATAAACGCCAGCGGCGTCAGTTTGACGCCCTTGTCGGCGGCAACCGGCTGCAGATCCTGGCGTACTTTTTCGAGTTCCGTGATATCGGCTTCATCGAACTGGAACACATGCGGCAAATTGATCCAGGCCGCCTGCAGCCGGGGCCCGGAGATTTTCTGGATACGGCCCAGCGCTTTAGTCTCGACCTCGCCAAAACGGGCAAAATCGACCTCGGGCACCTTCGGCAATGCGGCGCCCGGCACCCCGGTACCTCCTGTCAAGATGGCCTTGACCCATGCCTTGACGTCGTCGTGGGTGATTCGATTCTTTAGCCCGCTGCCTTCGACCTGTCCAAGGTCGACGCCCAGTTCGCGCGCCAGTATCCTGACCGATGGCCCTGCGTGGGCGCGGGAGAAACCGGTCTCGTCTATGGCCGGCAATTTCTGCGCCGCCCCGGGGGCCCGCGCCGGCACAGGCATTTCCGCGGCAGGCGCCGGTTCGGCTGCCGGGGCCGGGGCCTGACGGCTTTCCGGCGCCGGCGCTGGAATCCCCAGCATCGTCACAATCAGGTCGCCCGCGGATACTTTGTCGCCTTCTTTGACCGCGACCGACACGATCCTGCCTCCGGCCGGGGCCGGAACATCCATGGCCGCCTTGTCTGTTTCCAGGGTTACCAGCGGGTCTTCGAGCTCAATTTCCTGATCTGCCCGGACCAGCACCTCGATCACATCCACATCGGTGAAATCACCGAGATCGGGTACCCGGATTTCGATCTCCACCGGCGTCGAAGATACTTTTTCTTCTGCTGCAGAATCCCCCGCATCCGCCGATGCCGGTTTCTCGCCTTCCGAATCCAGCAACAACACCAGGTCACCTTCGGAAACTTTGGCGCCTACCTTCAGACTGACCTCAACCACCGTCCCCGCCACCGTCGCCGGTATATCCATGGCCGCTTTATCGGTTTCCACGGTTACCAGGGGGTCCTCGATCTCAACCCGGTCTCCCGCTGCCACCATGACCTCGATGACTTCCACGTCCTGGAAATCACCAATATCGGGAACCCGGATTTCGATTCGTTGCGTCATCGTCCGCCGGACCCTAAACGCCGACCGGGTCCGGTTTTTTCGGGTCGATGCCGAGTTTCTTGATCGCTTCACTGACCGTCGCGTAATCCAGCTTGCCGTCATCGGCCAGCGCCTTGAGCGCCGCGAGAGCAATGTGCCTGCGATCGACTTCGAAATGACTGCGCAAGGCAGCGCGTGCGTCGCTGCGCCCGAAACCATCCGTCCCCAGGACCACGAAGCGTCCCGGGACCCACTGCCTGATCTGGTCGGGCACGGCCTTCATGTAATCTGTCGCCACGATATAGGGCCCCTCCCGGTCGCCCAGGCACTGCTGAACGTAGCAGCGCCGTTGCTCCTTGCCCGGGTTCAGGCGATTGTAGCGTTCGACTTCCAGACCATCGCGCCGCAATTGATTGAAGCTGGTCACGCTCCAGACATCGGCGGGTATCGAGAAATCTTTTTCCAGCAGGTCGGCGGCCGCCTCGACTTCCCTCAGTATGGTTCCCGAGCCCATCAACTGGGCGCGAACCTGCCCGCGCTGGCCGATGCGCAAAAGATACATGCCATTGAGAATGCCCTGCTCGACCCCCGCGGGCATCGCCGGGTGGACATAGTTCTCATTCATGCATGTGATGTAGTAGAAGACGCTTTCCTGCTCTTCGACCATGCGGCGCAAACCGTCCTGGATAATCACCGCAAGCTCATAGGCATAGGCCGGATCATAGGAAACGCAGTTGGGTATCGTCGAGGCCAGCAAATGACTGTGGCCATCCTGGTGCTGGAGGCCTTCGCCAGCGAGCGTCGTCCGCCCCGCCGTACCCCCGATCAGGAAACCGCGCACCCGCATATCGCCCGCCGCCCAGGCGAAATCGCCGATCCGCTGGAAACCGAACATCGAATAAAAAATATAAAAGGGGATCATCTGAACGCCGTGATTGGCGTAGCTGGTACCCGCGGCCATCCACGAGCAGAACGCCCCGCCTTCGTTGATGCCCTCCTCGAGGATCTGACCCTTGATGTCCTCGCGATAAAACATCAGCTGGTCGGCATCCTGTGGCGTATACAACTGACCGAGCGATGAATAAATGCCGACCTGGCGGAACATGCCCTCCATGCCAAAGGTACGCGCTTCATCCGGAACGATGGGCACGATGTGCTTACCGATCCGCTTGTCCTTTAGCAGGGTGGTCAGCATCCTGACCAAAGCCATGGTTGTGGAACTCTCTCTTTCTCCGGTGCCCTTGAGCTGGGTTGCAAAGATTTCCAGTGGCGGCGCCTTGAGTGATGGCGCCTTGTTGTGGCGAACGGGCAAATATCCCCGAAGTTTTTTGCGCTGGTCGTGCAAATAGGCCAGCTCCTCGCTGCCAGGCGCCAGCTTGCAAAATGGCAGACCCTCGATATCGTCGTCGGCAACCGGGATATTGAAGCGATCGCGAAACGCCTTGAGCTCGTCGGCGTCCATTTTCTTCTGCTGATGGGTGATATTCTGGCCCTCGCCGGCCTCGCCCATGCCATAGCCTTTGACTGTCTTGGCCAGGATCACGGTCGGACGGCCCTGGTGGGCGACCGCTGCCGCATAGGCAGCATAGACCTTGCGTGCGTCGTGCCCGCCGCGATTGAGACGCCAGATCTCGTCATCCGACATATTGGCAACCATCGCCGCGAGTTCCGGATATTCGCCGAAAAAATGCTCGCGGGTAAATGCGCCGCCCTTGGCTTTGAAATTCTGGTATTCGCCATCGACGCATTCTTCCATCCGCTGGCGCAGCAGCCCTTTGTGGTCGCGCGCCAACAAAGGGTCCCAGCGCGAACCCCATATGACCTTGATGACATTCCAGCCGGCACCTAGAAACGCCGCTTCCAGTTCCTGGATGATCTTGCCGTTACCCCTGACCGGCCCGTCGAGCCGTTGCAGGTTGCAGTTAACGACAAATATCAGGTTGTCGAGTTTTTCGCGGACCGGCATGGTAATCGCACCCAGCGATTCCGGTTCATCCATTTCACCATCACCAAGGAAACACCAGATCTTGCGGTCGTCGGGCGGGATGATCCCGCGGTGTTGCATGTAACGGCAGTAACGCGCCTGGTAAATCGCCATCATCGGGCCCAGGCCCATCGAAACCGTCGGGAATTGCCAGAAATCCGGCATCAGCCACGGGTGTGGATACGATGACAAGCCGTTGCCGCCGACTTCGCGGCGAAACGCCCTCAGTTGCTGCTCATCGAGCCGCCCTTCGAGATAGGCGCGCGCGTAGATGCCGGGCGAGGAATGGCCCTGGATGAAAATCATATCGCCGGGATTATCGGCGTCGGGGGCGCGCCAGAAATGATTGAAGCCGACTTCATACAGCGTCGCCGATGACGCGTAGGACGCGATATGGCCGCCGTACTCGGTACTCTTGCGGTTCGCGTGCACGACCATCGCCATCGCGTTCCAGCGTATATACGCCTCGACCCGGCGCTCGATCGCGCGATCGCCCGGGTAATCCGGCTCCTGACCCGTGGCAATCGTGTTCAGGTAAGCGGTATTCGGGCTATATGGAAGATAAGCGCCGGACCGGCGGGCTTGGTCGATGACCCGTTCGATCAGGAAATGCGCCCTTTCGGGTCCGTGCACTTTGAGTACGGACTCGATCGACTCGACCCATTCGCGGGTTTCCAGTGGGTCCTGGTCCTGAAATTTCTTGCTGTCAGACATCGATAACTACCCGGATTTTCGTCTTGTAGCACGGCGAACGGCTGCAGCGTGCGGGGCGATGTATTGCGACGTTGCGATAGTCGTCTCCAGGATGATTTCCCGACCCCCTCCTGCTAGGATGATGCGCCGCGAACCTATGATATTACTGATTCCGAGTACCGACCCCGATATCATCGGGGTTTGTTTTTTTGAGGTCAAGATAAAACATGACTGAGTTGTTGCCGCCAAAATTGTCAATGACGATCCGCCATACCGGCAACAAGCTGTCGCGCGCGGAATTGGACAAGCTGGACCACTTGCTTATCCTGGTCCCCAAGGGCCTGGCGGCGACCTCATGGTCTCAGCTACCGTCCCACGAATTGTTGAAGAAACTCAGCCGGCGCGATCCTGACGGCGTAATCAGCGGCCGCTTTGCCAACGCCGCAGCGACCGGATTCAGTCTGGGCGTGATATCGCCGGGGGCGAGCGTATTCGAAAAATTGACGCTGGCCCGCCAGGTCACCGCGGCGGCGAGCCGGGAATCGACAGTCGGCGTACTCGCCCATGGCTTCGGCGCCGGCGACCAGGCGACCGCCCTGGATGCACTGGTCAGCGCGGCATTGGCGAGCGCCGCCAGGATGCCCAGCCTGAAAAGCACGCCAAAACGCGATCGGCGGATTCGCAGCCTGAGATTATTCGCGGTTGCCGAACTGCCTGATCTGAAGCGGCGCCAGGCGGAAGCCGAGGGCAATTACCTGGCCCGCTGGCTGACCACGCTGCCGCCCAACCAACTGGATTCAGGCAATTACTGCGGGCTGGTCGAGGCGCTGGCAAAGCGCGAGGGCTGGAGCTATAAGCTGCTTGGGCAAAAAGAACTCGAAAAGAAAGGCGCCGGTGCGTTCCTGGCCGTTGCCCAGGCCAATCCCGGCCGCGACGCAGGCATCGTGCATCTCAAGTATCGCCCGAAAAAGACCGGCGGCGAATTGCTGACCCTGGTGGGCAAAGGCATTTGTTTCGACACCGGCGGAACCAATCTGAAGCCGCACGACTCGATGCTGGACATGCATGAAGACATGGGCGGCAGCGCGGTCGCACTGGGCTGTCTGCTCGCGATCAGCCGTCTCGGGCTGCCCCGCCGGGTGGACTGCTGGCTGGCGATCAGCGAGAACATGATCGGCAACCAGGCATACAAGCCGCAGGATGTAATCACCGCTTGCAACGGCGTTACCATCCAGGTCATCCACACGGACGCGGAAGGCCGCATGGCGCTGGCCGATACCCTCGCTTTGGCGGCACGCGACAAACCCGGCCTGATGATCGATTATGCAACGCTCACCGGGTCCTGTATCCGCGGGCTGACCACGCGGTTGAGCGCTATCTTCGCCAACCGGGACCACTGGCGGGAACCGTTGATTCAAATTGGCCGCGCCAGTGGCGAACGCGTCTGGCCTTTTCCGCTCGACGAAAAAGATTTTGACCAGACGCTGGATAGCCCGATCGCGGACATCAAGCAATGTACGACCGATGGCATGGGCGATCACATTTACGCGGCCCGCTTCCTGCGGCGGTTTGTCCCCGATTCCATACCCTGGCTGCACATAGACCTGGGCGCATCCAGCCACAAGGGCGGGTTAGCCCACATCCCCACGCAGATCACGGGTTTCGGGGTTCGTTTTACGCTGGAACTGCTGGACGCCGGTTTGCCGGACAAATAGCGCAAGGAGTTTTTGACTGACGATGGACAGACTGGTCATAACCCGGCCGGACGACTGGCACCTGCACCTGCGCGATGACGCGTTGCTTGCCTCGGTACTGCCCTATACCTGCGCAAGGTTTTCCCGTGCCGTGGTCATGCCCAACCTGGACCCGCCGATTACGACCGTGGCGCAGGCCACCGAATACCGGCAGAGAATTCTGGCGGCCAGGCCCGCCGGCAGCAACTTTTCGCCGCTGATGACGCTGTACCTGACCGACGACACGCCTGCCGGGGAAATCCGCAAAGCCGCCGCAGCGGAATGCGTTGTCGCCGTGAAATATTACCCGACGGGCGCGACCACTTTGTCGGACGCGGGGGTAACGGCGATCGAAAAAGTCTACGCTGCGATCGATTCCATGCAGGCCGGCGATGTGCCGCTACTGGTGCATGGCGAGGCCACCGACCCCACGGTCGATGTCTTCGACCGTGAAAAAGCGTTTATCGACCAGACCCTGGCGCCGCTGGCCGACAAGTTTCCGCGCCTGCGGATCGTTTTCGAACACATCACCACGGCGGACGCGGTTGACTTCGTGCTGGCTTCGCGCCAGGGAATCGCTGCCACCATCACCGCGCACCACCTATTGCTGAATCGCAACGCGCTGTTTGATCAGGGGCTGCAACCACACCATTATTGCCTGCCCGTGTTAAAGCGCGAACGCCACCGCCAGCGCGTGCTCGAGGCCGCAACCAGCGGCTCGGAGCGGTTCTTCCTGGGGACGGATTCGGCGCCGCACGCGACCGCCGATAAACAATCCGCTTGTGGCTGCGCCGGAATCTTTAGCGCGCACGCGGCGATAGAACTGTACGCCGAAGCATTTGCCCAGGCCGGACGGCTGGATCGGCTGGAAGCGTTTGCCAGTTATCATGGCGCCGATTTCTACCGGCTGCCGCGGAACCAGGAGACCCTCACGCTGATAAAAAATCCAT
>BFAU01000189.1 GCA_008975185.1 bacterium MnTg04
GTCACCAGCACGCAGATCACGCCGACGGTGCCGATAGCAGGGACAATCTATAGCCGCAACGATGTACAAATCACTGCCGCAATCAGCGGGCCGTTGGTCTTTGTCGCCGAGCCGGGTACTTTTGCCGAAGCCGGCGACGTCGTTGCTCGTATCGACGACACTGACCTTCGTTTGCAGAAACGGGAACAGAAAGCGCTTGCGCACAGAGCGAAAATCAGCCTGCGGTTTCTGAACAGCCAGCTCGAACGCCAGCGCAGTCTGGCGCAAACGCTGGCGACCTCGATCAACCAGCTCGAACAAACCGAGTCGGACCGGGATGTTGCGGAGAGCGACTTGTCGATTGCGGCCTTGCGACTCGAGCGAATCCAGGAGCAACTCGACAGGGCAGTAATTCGTGCGCCGTTCAGCGGTGTCATTACCGATCGCCTGCGGCGGGAGGGCGAATTTGTCTCGCCCGGAAACGTGCTGGCAAGGCTGACCGACACGGAAAACCTCGAGGTCAGGGTGGCGGTCCCGGTCAATTACGCTGGCCGCGTGCATCGTGGCGACAGCCTGAAGATGTTTGGTTTCGAGTCCGAGTTCTCAGGAAATATTCGCTCGGTTATCCCATCGACGGATGTGCGTTCGCAAACTTTTGAGATTCGCATGGAGCTTCCCGAGGATGCCGGGAGTAAGTGGTCCATCGGCCAGTTGATCAGTGTCGCCGTGCCGATGCGCAGTATGCAGGAAACACTGGTTGTTCCTCGCGACGCATTGATTCTCCGGCGCGAAGGGACCTATGTTTATCGCATAGACGAAGACAATATTGCGCACCGGATTATGGTCGAAACCGGCGACGGTGATGGAGCGATGGTCGCGGTAAGCGGCGATTTGAAGGCCGGCGACCAGGTTGCGATACGCGGTGCCGAGACCTTGCAGGAAGGTTCGATAGTCAACGTCATCAATCAGGGTCACGTGGCCGGCTCTGCCGCCAACCCGGGTGGTGGGTAGTAGTTTTCGCTCCGGGCGTTCATAATTTGTCATTATTTGTCCCCAAGCCGTCATGGTTACGCCATGGCGGCGTTTTTTTTGTCCTCTGTAATCAGACCCACGACGCAATATCGCGTGATGACAAGGGGAAGACAGATGAAAAAGGCAAACATGATGACAATACTGGCAGCGGCATCGGTATTTTTTGGCGCTGGTGAAGTCAGGGCCGACGATGCGAAACATGCAGCCGAGGGTAAGGGGTTCGGAACCGGCGCCGTCGTCGGTGTCTTGGTCGGCGGACCGGTGGGCGCGGCGATCGGCGCAGGCATCGGCGCCTGGCTGGGAAATCGCATAGCGGTCGCCGAACGCGTGGAACCGCTGGAACAGGACCTGACGGCCGCGAACTCCGCCGCTAACGATCTCAAACAGGAACTCGCATTAATTCGCGAAGAGCTACGCCAGCAGGAAAGTCTGAGTGCGGAATTGCAGCACCGGCAGTCGCAGCTTGCGGGTCTGAGCCTGCAGGTGCTGTTCAAAACCGGTAACGCCGATATAGATGTCGCGACTAATGAGCGCATGGCCGAACTCGCGGAGATCATGACCGCACAGCCGGGGTTTACGCTCGAAATAGACGGTTACGCAGACGAACGCGGTGACGAGTCGTTCAACCTCGAATTGTCACGCGAGCGTGCCGATGCCGTTGTCGCGGCGTTGATAGCCTATGGCGTACCGGCGGAAAGACTGCAGGTCCACGCGCACGGCGAGGTCAGCGGCGGCACGGAAGGCGACCTGGATGCTTACGCACTGGACCGCCGTGTGACCATGCGCCTGGTCGAGCCCAGGACGGGCAGGGTGGCAAGCAACTGATCCGAGGCCTGACGCAGCAATGCGGGGAGGCGGGGGCCGAATCCATGGGGTCGGCCCCCTTTTTTGTTGCGTGCACGCTAATGAATTGCGACACTGACCGCCGTTTTTTCCGTTAATAGCGGCCTGGATCATCGGGAATGAGCATCAATTTTCGCAGTGACAATGAAGCGCCTGCTGCGCCTGAGATTCTGGATGCGATCGCAGCGGTCAACCAGGGCTTTGTGCATTCGTATGGCGAGGATCAATTGACCGCCGATCTTGAGCAGAAATTCTCTGAAGTTTTTGCGACCGATGTGCAGGTTTGGCCGCTGGCAACCGGCACGGCCGCGAATTCCCTGGCGATGGCGCAGATTTGTGAGCCCTTCGGTTCAATTTATTGTCACGCACACGCTCACATGAATACCGACGAATGTGGCGCACCGGAATTTTTTACCGGTGGGGCGAAACTGGTCGGTTTGGACGGCGATCACGGCAAGCTCCGGGCGGAAGACCTGGCGTCGGCACTCGATGAGACTGGCTATCTTGACGATCACGAAGTGCTGCCATCGGCTCTAAGTCTCAGTCAGGCTACCGAGTTCGGAACGGTCTATACGCCCGACGAAGTAAAATCCTTGTGCGAGGTTGCCCGAGCCCGCAATCTCAAAGTACACATGGATGGTGCTCGTTTTGCCAATGCGGTTCAGTCGCTGGGCGTGGCGCCCGCCGATCTGACCTGGAAGGCCGGTGTCAACCTGATGAGCTTCGGGGCGACAAAAAACGGCGCGATGATGGCGGAGGCGCTGCTGGTGTTCGATCCTGCGCTGGCCCTGCAACTCGGCCGCAAGCGCAAGAGGGCCGGTCACCTGTTGAGCAAGATGCGCTTTGTCTCGGCGCAACTGGATGCCTGCCTGGCCGATGACCGCTGGCTGAAATGGGCGGCCAATGCCAATCAGCAGGCCGCAAAATTATCCGCAGGTCTGACCGGGTTACCTGGCATCGAATTGCTGCACCCGGTACAGGCCAACGAAATCTTTGTCCGCATGGATGAAAAGATATCAGGCGGACTCTACGAGGCCGATTTCCAGTTTCACCTTTGGCCGGGTACCCGGGATATTTACCGCCTGGTTTGCGCCTGGTGCACCAAGGACGAAGAGGTCGATGCCTTGTTGAGTAGGGCGTCGCAACTGGCTTCTGCTGGCTGAATGCCTGTTATTTTCTCCAGAAAATCCTTGATGAGTCGGGTCTGGCCGTGGGTTTCTGCCTGCCTTTACCTGGCTGCCGCCGGTCCGGCGTTCGCCGATGCGCCGAGGAACCTGATCCTGATGATACCGGATGGCATGGGACCTGCGGCCGTTACGTTGGCAAGATCGTACTGGGGCGAGCTGGTCATGGACCAGATCCTGGTCGGTAGCGCGAGTGTCTCATCGACCAACTATCGCATTCCCGACTCCGCGGCTACGGCAACGGCGATCGCCACCGGTGTCAATACGCTCAATCGCGCCATCGCGGTTGATGACGAAGGGCAGCCGTTGGTGACGCTGATCGAATCGGCAGAAAAAAATGGCCTGCGGACCGGTCTCGTGGTCAGCAGCCCGATCCAGCATGCGACGCCGGCTGCGTTTACCGCGCACGTAGACCATCGCGACAAGTACCGGGAGATTGCATCGCAACAACTGGAATTGGGTGTCGATCTGCTACTCGGCGGTGGCGCCAGGTATCTTGC
>BFAU01000190.1 GCA_008975185.1 bacterium MnTg04
CCATCGAGATAAGCCACGTCGACGGACGCGATCATGTCCTCGATACGGGTGCCGGCATCCTCCCATTCCTCCCAGCTATCGATGTCCGGGATGAAAATCGCGGACCGGTTCGGCCCGTCGATTCTAAAACCCACGACCTCGGAAAACTCCGGACGATGCGGCACCAGGAATGGTGTCACCCTTAGCCGGTTGTTGAGGCGGACTGTTTCGCGATTCTCAAGCCCTTGTATCACGATGTTTTTGTAATTGACCAGCTGGCTCCACGGTCCATTGCTGCTCAGAAATTCCTGCATTCGCGGCATCGCAAAAACCGGTACATTTTTCGCACCCATGGATTCGTGGCCGAGAAACATCAGGCCGGTGTAATGACCAATATGCGCATGGGTCAGAAAAATGCCAGCGATACCCGGCTTGTCCGTTACCGGAGCTGACTGGTCCAGTTGCTGCAGTTGTACACGGAAATCGGGTGTCGCATCGAACAACCAGCGTTCCTGACTGACCGGATCGACCAACGCAAGACTGACTACCCGCCGTCTGAATTGATTATCGGCCCAGCCCGGGTGCTCCCTGGTACCCGCCTGCGGGGTGCCGCCATCTTGTGATATCCCCAGCACAAGCAGGTATGGCGCAGTGTTTGTTTGATCAAGATCTGCAGCGGCTAACGACTGACCCCATAGCAGCGCAAACAGGCAAACAACTATTTTCTTTGACGGAAAAACCGGCACCCGAAGGACTCTCTAGCGTTTCGCTGATTTTCTCAATCTTGCCAGCGATTTGAGCTGCGCCTGGATCTGGGCGAGCTCGGCCCTGGCATGGGCGATATCGAATTCGCCTTCCTGGTTGACCAGCGCTTCCTCCGCTTTTTGTTTGGCTTCAAGCGCTGCCGCCTCATCGATATCCTTGGCCCGCAAGGCAGTGTCGGCGAGTATCGTCACCAGGTGCGGTTGCACTTCGATGCTGCCGCCCGAAACATAGAAGAAATGCTCCTCGCCATCGGGCGTCTGCACGCGAACTTCCCCTGGCTTCAGGCCGGTCAGCAACGGCGCATGACGCGGCGCGATGCCGATCTCGCCCATCTGGGCCGGCGCGAAAACCATCGTGGCATAACCGGAGAAAATTTCCCCTTCCGCACTGACGATGTTGACTTCAATTTTGTTCATGACGCGGCCTTGGCTGCATTACTGCAGTTTCTTGGCGTTCTCCACGACTTCGTCGATATTGCCGGCCATGTAGAAAGCCTGCTCGGGAAGGCTGTCGTAATCACCGTTGATAATACCCTTGAAGCCACGAACGGTTTCGGCCAGCGACACGTATTTGCCTTCGGAACCGGTAAAAGTCTCGGCGACAAAGAACGGCTGCGACAGGAAGCGCTGTATTTTGCGGGCCCTGGTGACGCTGAGCTTGTCCTCCTCCGACAACTCGTCCATACCAAGGATCGCAATGATGTCCTGTAGTTCCTTGTAGCGCTGCAGGGTTCTCTGCACCTCACGCGCAGTATCATAATGTTCCTGACCCACCACATTGGGATCGAGCAGACGCGAGGTCGAGTCCAGCGGATCCACGGCCGGGTAAATACCCAGCTCGGCAATCTGGCGGGAAAGAACCAGGGTCGCGTCCAGGTGAGCAAAAGTCGTCGCCGGCGACGGGTCGGTCAGGTCATCGGCAGGAACATAAATCGCCTGGAAGGAAGTAATCGAACCATCCTTGGTCGAAGTAATGCGCTCCTGCAGCACGCCCATTTCCTCGGCCAGCGTCGGCTGGTAGCCCACGGCAGAGGGCATCCGGCCGAGCAACGCGGATACTTCGGTCCCGGCCAGCGTGTAGCGATAAATGTTGTCGATGAACATCAGCACGTCGCGGCCTTCGTCGCGGAAATTTTCAGCGATGGTCAGACCGGAAAGGGCGACCCGCAGGCGGTTGCCCGGCGGCTCGTTCATCTGCCCATAGACCAGCGATACCTTGTTCAGGACATCCGCGTCCTTCATCTCGTAATAGAAGTCATTCCCCTCGCGGGTCCGTTCGCCAACGCCGGCGAACACCGAGTAACCGCTGTGCTCGTGGGCAATGTTACGAATCAGTTCCATCAGGGCCACGGTCTTGCCAACGCCGGCGCCACCGAACAAGCCGATTTTGCCGCCCTTCGCAATGGGCATGATCAAGTCGATGACCTTGATACCGGTTTCGAGGATTTCCACCGATATAGCCTGGTCCTCATAACTCGGCGGATCGCGGTGAATCGGCAGACGCACATCGGTGCCGATCGGCCCGGCCTCGTCTATGGGATTGCCAAGCACATCCATGACCCGGCCCAGGGTCGCTTCACCGACCGGAACCGTAATCGGACCGCCGGTGTTGCTCACCTCCATCCCGCGCTTGAGGCCTTCACTGGAACCCATGGCGATCGCTCGTACGACGCCGTCGCCAAGTTGCTGCTGCACTTCCAGCGTCAGATTCGTCTCCGCCAGGTGAAGCGCGTCATAGACTTTTGGAATCGAGTCCCGCGGAAATTCTACATCGACCACCGCGCCAATGATTTGCACCGTCTTGCCAATACTCATGCTCTGTTCCTCAACTTTTCCACTCCAGGTGAGCGGCTAGACCGCCGCCGCGCCACCAACGATTTCTGAAATTTCCTGGGTGATCGAAGCCTGCCGCGCCTTGTTATAAATCAATTGCAGGTTATCGATAATATCGCCCGCGTTGTCGGTCGCCGCCTTCATGGCCACCATCCTGGCGGCCTGCTCGCAGGCCAGGTTGTCCAGTGCGCCTCGATAAACCTGCGATTCGATGTAACGCATCAGGACGCCTTCAAGCAGGTCGCGCGCATCGGGCTCATAAATATAGTCCCAGTGAGCCTGCAATTCGTTTGCATCGATCGGCTCCACCGGCAACAACGTCGCCACCGCCGGCCGCTGACTCATCGTGTTGATAAACTCGTTATGCACCAGGAACAAACAGTCTATGGTTCCCTCGGTGTAACTGTCGAGCATCACCTTGATCGAACCGATCAGGTCGGAGACGTGCGGCGTATCGCCGAGATGAGTAACCTGCGATACAGTCTTCGCGCCGAAACGCCGGAAAAACGCCACACCCTTGGCGCCGATAAAGCTCAGCTCCAGCTCCGCGCCTTTATCCTGCCACTCTCCCATGTGATTGATCGCCGCCTTGAACATATTGGTATTCAGCCCGCCGCAAAGCCCGCGATCGGTCGAAATGATGATATAGCCGACGCGCTTCACTTCGCGGGTAACCAGGTAGGGATGCTTGTAATCGGGGTTGGCCTGGGTCAGGTGGCCGATGACCGTGCGAATCCGCTCGGCGTAAGGACGGGATGCCGCCATCCGGTCCTGCGCCTTGCGCATCTTGCTGGCTGCGACCATTTCCATCGCCTTGGTGATCTTCTGAGTGTTCTTGATACTCTTGATCTTGGTGCGAATTTCTTTTGCGGCTGACATCGGTTACCCCGCCTAGTAGGCGCCATTCTCTTTGAAATCTTCGATGGCCTTGCGCAAGCCATTGGCGATGTCGTCGTTGAAATCGCCGGTCGCGTTAATGGTGTCCATCAACTCGCCATGATTCCCGCGCACATAAGCATGCAGCGCGGCTTCGTAATCGACGACTTTCTTGACATCGACTTCATCGATAAATCCTTCGTTGACCGCAAACAGCGAAACCGCCATGTCGGCAACCGTCAACGGCGCGTACTGCTTCTGCTTCATCAACTCGGTCACCCGTTGCCCGCGTTCGAGCTGCCGGCGAGTGGTCTCATCGAGGTCCGAGGCGAATTGCGCAAACGCCGCCAGTTCACGGTACTGCGCAAGCGCCAGGCGCACGCCGCCACCGAGTTTCTTGATGATACTGGTCTGCGCGGCGCCACCGACCCGCGACACCGAGAGACCGGCGTTGATCGCCGGGCGGATACCCGCGTTGAACAGATCGCTCTCCAGGAAGATCTGGCCGTCGGTGATGGAAATCACGTTGGTCGGGACGAAGGCCGACACGTCACCGGCCTGGGTTTCGATAATCGGCAACGCCGTCAGCGAACCGGTCTTGCCCTTGACCTTGCCATCGGTCGCTTTTTCGACATACTCGGCGTTGACCCGCGCAGCACGCTCCAGCAAACGCGAATGCAGGTAAAAAACGTCGCCCGGATAAGCCTCACGACCCGGCGGGCGGCGCAGCAACAGCGACACCTGGCGATAGGCCCATGCCTGCTTGGTCAGATCGTCGTAAATAATCAGCGCGTCTTCGCCGCGATCGCGGAAATACTCACCCATCGCGCAACCGGCATACGGAGCGATGTACTGCATCGCCGCCGATTCGGCCGCCGGCGCCGCGACGACAATGGTGTGTTCCATTGCGCCGTGCTCTTCCAATTTGTGCACCACAATCGCGATGGACGAATTCTTCTGCCCGATCGCGACATAAATACATTTAATCCCGGTGCCTTTCTGGTTGATGATGGTATCGATCGCCAGCGCGGTCTTGCCGGTCTGCCGATCGCCGATGATCAGTTCACGCTGACCGCGGCCGATCGGCACCATCGAGTCGATCGCCTTCAGGCCGGTTTGCACCGGCTGGTCGACCGACTGGCGCCAGATCACGCCGGGCGCAACTTTTTCGATCGGCTCGAAGCGCTTGCTATCGATCGCGCCCTTGCCGTCGACCGGTTGTCCCAGCGAGTTGACGACCCGCCCGAGCAGGGCCTCGCCAACCGGTACTTCGAGGATTCGGCCGGTAGTCTTGACCGTGTCGCCCTCGCTGATGTGCCGGTAACCGCCAAGCACCACGGCGCCGACCGAGTCCTGTTCGAGATTCAAGGCAATGCCAAAAGTTTCACCCGGAAACTCGAGCATTTCACCGTAACTGGCATTGGCCAGCCCGTGAATACGGACGATGCCATCGGTTACCGTGACCACGGTGCCTTCATTGCGGGCCTCCGTGCCGGCCTGGAATTTTTCGATTTTTTCCTTGATCAGATCGCTGATCTCAGATGCCTTGATAGACATAAAACAAACCTCTTAATGCGTCAGCTCGGTTGCCAGCCGCGCAAGGCGGCCGCTCAACGAGCCATCGATAACCAAATCCCCGGCACGTATCACCGCGCCACCAATAAGACTTTCATCAATCTCGCAATGCAGCCGTACATCGCGTCCCAGCCGTTTCCTCAGCGCGGCGGCAATTTTGTCCTGCTGCGCCTGGCTGACCGGCAACGCCGAAATCAGCGACACATCGACAGAGTTTTCATACTCCGCGCGCAGCGCTTCAAACAAGGTGACGATCTCCGGCAGCACGTTCAACCTGCGATACTGCGCCAATACGCGGATAAAATTGCCGGCCAGTTCATCGGCCTGGCCGGCGCACAGCTCGATGATCAGATCGGCCAGCTCTGCACGGGTCACCCGCGGGCTGTTCAACAGATCGGCAACCCGCCGATCGCTTACTGCGCCGGCGGCATTGCCGAGGAACTCCGACCACTGCGCGAGCTGTTCCCGTTCGCAGGCCAGCACAAACACCGCTTTCGCGTAAGGCCGTGCGATTGTGACTTTCTCAGCCATTACCAGCGCCCGAGGTCAGGCCTCAGAGCTCGGCAGCCAGTTTGTCGAGCAAATCGGCATGGGTCTTTTTGTCCACTTCGCGGTTCAGCAGTTTGCCGGCGCCGGCAATAGCGATGCTGGCGATCTCACCACGCAGGCTGTCTTTTGCGCGGTTCGACTCTTGCTCGATTTCCGAACGCGCCGCTTCGACCAGGCGTTTGCCCGCGGCCACGGCGTCGCTCTTCGCATCGGCCATGACCTGGCTGGCCCGCTGGCTGGCCTGGTCAACGATCTCGAGCGCCCGTTCGCGAGCCTCCGCGATAATGGCCTCCGACTTGTCAGTCGCTGCCGCCAGCTCCGTATGCGCCTTATCCGAAGCCGCTATGCCATCGGCAACCCCTTGTTGCCGCTCTTCCAGCGCCTGGATGATCGGCGGCCAGATGAACTTCATGCAAAAATACACGAAGACGATAAACGCCATGGCCTGGCCGATAAGGGTCAGATTAATATCCACCTGGTGGCTCCCAAAATTAAACTGCTGTTCTTGGCGTATCGGCGCTTAGCCGCCGAGTGCCTTCTGCAACTGCCCGATAAACGGGTTGGCAAAGGCGAAATACAAGCCAATGCCGACACCAATCATGCCAACAGCGTCGAGCAGTGCAACCACGATAAACATTTTTACCTGCAGCATCGGCACCAATTCGGGCTGGCGTGCGGCCCCTTCGAGGAAGCGGCCACCCAGCAGACCCATGCCAATACCTATACCCAGGGCGCCCATACCGATCAGGATTGCGACGGCGATCGCGGTCAAGCCAATTACGAGTTCCATTAATTTCTCCTGCTTGCAAAATCGAAAAATAACTAAAAAATCAGTGCTCTTCCTGTGCCAGGCTTAGATAAACTATGGTCAACATCATAAAAATAAAGGCCTGGAGCACAATTATCAGTATATGGAACACCGCCCACATGAAATGCAGCGGTAGCTGATAGACGCCCAAAAGAGCAATCAAAATAAAAATCAGTTCGCCTGCGTAGAGGTTGCCAAACAACCGCAGCGACAAGGATATGGGCTTGGCGATCAGCGAGATCCCTTCCAGGATCAGGTTGAACGGAATCGCGGCCCAGTGATTGAATGGCTGCAGCGTCATTTCCCTGGTGAATCCTTTGATACCCTTGATCTTGATGCTGTAGTAGAGGATCAGCACAAAGACCGAGATCGACATTCCAAAAGTTACATTGACGTCGGTGGTCGGCACGACTTTCAGGTAAGGAATCCCAATCAACTGCCCTAATTGTGGCAGCAAATCCACCGGTAGCAGGTCCATCACGTTCATCAGGAACACCCAAACGAAAATCGTCAGGCCCAGCGGCGCGATCAGTTTGCTCTTGCCATGGAAAGTATCGCGTACGCTGCCATCGACAAACTCGACCAGCACTTCGACCAGCGCCTGGAACCTCGATGGCACGCCTGAATTGGCTTTTTTCGCGACCTGTCGAAAAGAGATCAGAAACAACAAGCCCAGGAATACGGAGAAGAACATCGAATCGACATTGAGCGCCCAGAAATTACCGCTGCACTGGTTCCAGACCCACTGGTCCTCGACCCGGCAAACCTGCAGGTTCTGCAGATGGTGCTGTATGTATTCGCCTGCGGATTGGCCTTCAGTCGCCATTCTTGTCCCTTCGCTCAGGCATCATGACCCTATGCATCGCATCCCGTCTTGTCCAGTCTCAGTGCCACCCACATCACGCCCTGGGTAGCGATAAACCCGGCAAAAAGCCAGCCTGCCGCCAATGGTTTGACCAGCGTGAATGCCACGATGAACAGCGTCGCGCTGATCATCATTTTTCCGGCCTCGCCCGCGTATACGCCGCGTACCAACGCCCTCGGCTCGCGCTTCATGCCAGCCGCAATGATCCTCAAAGCCAGAAATGTGTTTGGCAGCAGGCAAATCATGCCGCCAATCAGACCGGAATAGGCCGCAGTCCTCCCGGCGTACAAGCCACCGATCGCTGCCAGCAAAAGACTGACGCCCAGTTGGGCGGCGAGTATCCCGAACATCGCCCTGGCGGCGCTGACCGGTTTGCTGGTGCTGCCCGCATGCGGAGCATCGGCGCTCACGAATTCCCCTGGTACATCCCCGAATATCGGCCCGGGCCGTTCCCGGGTACATAAAAACGCCACCACCGATGGTCTTTCGATACGGCGTGTGGCGTCCTGTTTGCCCCCCGATTGTCATCTGCCCAGGAGGCGGCTCAAAGCCGCACCATTATAGTGGCGACCTTTTGGACTGGCAACAAAACGTCGGTTTATTTGATGTGCGCGAGGATGCCTTCGAGCTCGTCGAGGCTGTTGTAGCTGACCACCAGCTTGCCTTTGCCTTTGGCGCCATGGCTGAGACTGACCTTCGCGCCGAGCTTCTCGCTCAGCTCGGTCTCAAGACGAGCGATATCCGGGTCGCGTCGCGCCGGTTTCCGGTCTTTTTTGCCGTTGAGCAGGCGACGCACCAGGGCCTCGGTTTCCCTGACCGACAGCCCTTTTTTCGCGACCAGCAAGCCGACCTCGGTCTGCTGGCGCTGGGTCGACAACCCCAGCAAGGCTCTGGCGTGACCCATATCCAGTTCCCGGGCCATCAGCAATTTTTTTAGTGGCGCGCCAAGATCGAGCAGCCGCAGCAAGTTGCTGACCGCCGCCCGGGACCGGCCGATGGCGTTGGCGGCCTGTTCGTGGGTCATGTCGAACTCGCGGATAAGCCTGTCCAGCGCTTGTGCCTCTTCAAGCGGATTCAGATCCTCGCGCTGGATGTTTTCAATCAGCGCCATGGCGATCGCGGCCTTATCCGGAACCCGCCGAACGACGCTGGAGATTTCCTGCAACCCCGCCATTTGTGCCGCACGCCAACGGCGCTCGCCCGCGACGATCTCGAACTGCTCGCCATCGCCAAGCGGCCGCACGAGAATCGGCTGCACCAGGCCCTGCGCACGAATCGAATCGGCCAGCTCCTGCAGCGTGTCCTCGCGCATATCCTGACGCGGCTGGTATGGGCCAGGCCTGATCAGGTCGATCGGCAAGTTGCGCAGGCTTTCACTGTCGCCAACCACCGGCGCGGCGCCGCTCAATAACATATCCAGGCCGCGGCCCAGCCCCTTGCGTTTTGCCGTCATCAATTCCTGCCCCTTGTAATGCCATTCATAACGAAAAGTCCCTTCTTGATCTACGCCATGCTCACCATGGCCCGCTGTTCTTCGTGCCGGCGATTGATTTCTCCGGCCAGCGCCAGGTAGGCCATCGCACCACGCGATTTCTTGTCGTGATAAAGCACCGGAAGACCGAAGCTCGGCGCCTCCGCCAGCCTGATATTGCGGGGGATCACGGTGCGAAATACCTTGTCCTTGAAATGCAGGATTAATTGCCCCGATACATCGTTTGCCAGGTTGTTGCGCGGGTCGTACATGCAGCGAAGCACGCCCTCGATGCGCAGTTCGGGGTTGACCGTCTCGCGGATCCGTTCGATGGTCCGGACCAGGCTGGATAAACCCTCCAATGCGTAATACTCGCACTGCATCGGGATCAGTACGCTATCGGCGGCGGTCAGCGCATTGACCGTGAGCATGTTAATCGATGGCGGACAATCGATGATGATGTAGTCATAGTCATCGGCAAGCGGTTCCAGCGCCTTGCGCAGTTTCAATTCGCGCCCGTATTCGTTGAGCAGCTTGAGCTCGGCGGCAGTCAGGTCCTCGTTGCCCGGCAGGACGTCGAACCGTGCG
>BFAU01000191.1 GCA_008975185.1 bacterium MnTg04
CAGTATTGACGGAATGCCGGTCCTTCATGACAACCTGGGCGAGACCATTTCGCGGATGCGCGGCAAGCCAGGCACCCGGGTCAAATTTGTCGTTAGCCGTGCGGGCGCCGCAGAACCGCTGAGCTTTGATCTTGAGAGAACCCGCATCCGGATAGCGAGCGTAAAAGGGAGCATGCTCGAGCCTGGCTATGGCTATTTGCGCATCGCGCAATTCAGCGATAACACCGGCGCCGAACTGGAAGACGCCTTGCGGAGGCTGATGAAAAAAGCGGGAGGCCGACTGGATGGCCTGGTACTGGATTTGCGCGACAATCCCGGTGGCGTACTGGATTCGGCGGTCGAAGTGGCCGATTTGTTTTTGAACTCGGGAGTGGTGGTGTCGGCGAGCGGCAGGGCCGATGATGCGAGCTTTAGCATGCGCGCCCGGCAGGGTGATTTACTCGAGGGAGCGCGGATGGCTGTGTTGGTCAATTCAGGTTCGGCATCGTCTTCCGAGATCGTGGCCGGGGCGCTGAAAGACCTGGATCGGGCAACGATTGTCGGCTCGCAGACCTACGGCAAAGGCTCGGTGCAGACGGTGATTCCTTTGTCCGGCGGCCGGGCCTTGAAACTAACGACTTCCCGTTATTTCACGCCATCCGGCGAATCGATACAACAGCGAGGCATCATGCCGGATATCGTAGTCGCCTCGGATGACGAGGATAGCATCGCGTTGACGTCACTGACGAGTGCCGTCGCGGCGGATACCCTGATGAAAGACAACCAGGTGCGAACTGCGCTGGCAACCATCAAAAGGCGCCCCATTCTCCACAGCAGGGCAAAGTGACAGACGACCGGAGCAGAACTGATGCCGGCCGTTTGCTGAAGCCATTGCGCAAGTCGCTGGTCTTGTTCGTATTTGCCTCGATGGCAGCGGCGGGCACTGTCGAAATATCTTCAGGCCACGAGCCATCGCCGGCGATAATGGCGATCATTATCGATGACCTCGGACATCGCTACCTGGACGGTTTGCGCGCGGTGCAGTTGCCGGGTCAGGTCACTTGCTCGGTGTTGCCGAAAACGCCGTTCGGCAGAAAACTGGCTATCAGGGCCAATGAGCTTGGCAAACAAGTCATGTTGCACCTGCCGCTGGCGGCGGAATTCGGTGAGGAACTGGAGGCGGGCGGCATTTCCCTGGATACCGGCCAGCAAGCGATGCAACGAATCGTTGCCGACGATCTCGACTGGCTGCCTTTCGTTGCGGGCGTCAATAACCATCGCGGCAGTTTGCTGACCCGCCACCCGGGTCACATGAGATGGCTGATGGGCATACTCGCCAGCCGCGACTTGTTTTTTGTCGACAGCAGAACCACTCCACATACCGTGGCTATCCAGCTGGCCCGGGAGCAGGCAGTCAGTGCGACCGAAAGAGACATATTTCTCGATCATGAGCTGAACGAAGATGCGATCCGACAGGCCCTGGCCCAGGCGATCGACATGGCGTTGCAAAAAGGCAGCGTGGTGGTTATCGCACATCCTCACCCATTGACCATGGAGATTCTTGAGGAGGTTATTCCAGCGTTGCCGCTGCAAGGCATCAGGCTTAGCAGCGTGCCGGAGGTTATCCGCTACCGGGAAAGGCATCGATCAGCCCGGCGGCAAACACTCGCTGAGGCAGCCCGGGAATTGGCCGGGCGCGACGCATATATCCAGTCCGCGAATCCATGACCGAAAACGAGGATATACTGACAACCTCCCGCCAGATTCGCTGGTTGTACGCCTTGTTCGTGGCCTTGCTCGGCGCGTTTTTGTTTTTGCGTCTGGATACGGGCGGCAGCGGCAAATTGGTGGCTGCGTTTTTTGCTTTCGGTTTGCTAACCGTTGCCCTGGTGTGGCGGGGCGATAAGGACAACTGGTCTTTACCGCTACTCAATTTTGCCGCGGTTTGTGTGATTTCTCTGTCAGTTTGGCGTTACGGGGCGGCAGCCGGGCTAAACGGCCTGGTCGTTCTGCCCCTGCTGGCGGTGGCCCTGCGCCAGCCACCGGTTTTTTTCGTTGCTTTGTTATTGTTTGCCCTGCTTTCCCAGGGAATGGCCGTACCCGACTGGTCATCGCGTTACCAGTTGGTGCAATTTTTTCTTCCGGGTGTAGCGGCCCTGGCCATCGTCATGTTTCAGCGGAAACAGAAGGATTCACTCGATAAGAGGGTGGCCAAGCTGGAGATACTGGACATGCTGACCGGTGTGCACAACATCCGGGCGTTCAACAATTTTCTGCAGCACACCCATCGACTTGCCAAGCGCCACGGAAACGTTTATTCGGTTGTTGCCGTGGATCTCGTTGGACTCAATTCCATTAACCAGAAATTTGGCAGGGAAGCCGGCAACGGGTGTTTGCAATGCCTGGCCGAAGCCCTGCAAGAGGTCATGCGGACAACCGATGTGCTCGCCAGGGCGGGTGGTGGCGAGTTCCTGATATTGTTGCCTGCGACCGATCATACCGGCGCCGGCCTTTCGATCCAGAGAATCCGCGAACGCATTGCCAGCTTGACCTACGATGCCAAAGGATCGGTAATGCACCTGGCCGTGCACGCGGGGATGGCGACCTATCCAACGGATCAGCAGGAGCCTGCTGAAATAATCGATCATGCGGACCGGCAACTGGAGCTGGACCGAAACCTGCGCCACAAAAGCCAGCCGACCTGGGTGTGACAAAAAGCGACATTGGCACGTATTCGAAGCTACCAAGGAAACATCATGGCGGCACACAAATTAACCTGGAACGGCTTCCTGATCAGGTTGGGCGTATCGCTGGTGCTGGCGACCTTTAATCCCTCGGGTTATTCCTATTTTCACTGGCTGCAGGCAAGCCTGCCGGACTCGATCAGCGCGCTGCAGGCTTTTTCCGGTGTGATCATGCTGATTGGCTGGGTGATGTTTATTCGGGCGGGCCGGAGGTCGCTGGGGTTTACAGGCTTTTTGCTGGCCAGCGCTTTTTTCGGTACGCTTTTCTGGCTATTGATGGATTGGGGATTGCTTTCGGCCGAGAATATCGATGCCGTGACCTGGCTGGTGGAAGTCCTGCTGGCAGGGGTGCTTGCCATCGGCATGTCCTGGTCGCACATTCGCAGAAGAATATCCGGCCAGGTCGATGTTGACGATACCGATGGTAATGCCTGAGCAGGAAACGCCAGGCCGGGACAATGGAGAGCGCGATGCACAAGAACAAGCTGACGATTTTTCTAATGGCGTTCCTGATGCCGATTTCCCTGCTGGCGGAAACGCCGGAGGAGAAGCTGGCCGGGATGGGTATCGAGCTGGTTGAACCGGGCCCGCCCGAGGGGCTGTTTGTCCCGGCGGTTACCAGCGGCAATCTGGTCTTTCTTTCAGGCCATGGGCCACGAAAACCCGATGGCGGCTATGTCACCGGTAAAGTCGGCTCGGATATCAGCATCGAAGAG
>BFAU01000192.1 GCA_008975185.1 bacterium MnTg04
CTGCCCACCGCCGGCCTCCACCTCGACCGCGCCTTTCAGGATCGTGAAAAAGGTGTTCGTATAATCGTTTTGTTTGAAGATGACTTCGCCGGCAGCCGGTGTCAGCAGCTTGCTCGCGAGTACGAGTTCGCGTAGGACCAGGCCGTTTACATTTGTGAACAGTGGAATCTTCTCGCGAATCAAAGCCAGCGTTTCGTCTACGCCGAGGCCGAACGGCAATCCGGCGAACTTCTGCTCGAGGATCTCGTGATCGGCCGGCAGGATGTCGTTGCCGGCGATATATTCGACGACTTCGTAACCCTGGTTCATCGCCTGCTTGATCAGCGGGTAACCGCCCAGCGCGCCGATGACGTACATGCCCGCGACATTCGATTCATACTGCGCGGTAAGCTCGGGAAGTGTCGTCGGGTCGTCGCTGGGAAATTCGATAGCGCAGGACTCGACGAAGCGGCGTGGCGGTATCGCGCCGAGTCGCGCGATTATCCGGTGGCATTCGACACGCGCCTCCGCCGCTTCTGTCTTCAGTATGATCGCTCCAGTCGATGCACCGTCGGCAGCAGTAACTTTGGCGACGTTCGTGCTGTAGAAGCACTGGATAGTGCCGTCATCGATCGCCCGGGATATCAGCGCCAGGTTGCCGTCCTTGGCACGGGCAAATTCGTCGCGGCGGTTAACGATGACGACGTTGTTGTTCTTGGCGAGCGCAACCGCATTTTCGATGGCCGCGTCGCCGGCGCCGACGACAACAATCGTTTCTTGATTGTATTCGTCGGGGTCATCGAGCGTGTATTGAACGATGCCCGTATCCTCGCCCTCGACCCCAAGTTTGCGTGGATTGCCTTGCAAGCCGATCGACAGGATCACCGATTCGGCTTCGATCTCTTCGCCATCCTTCAACGTCAGATGGAACGCACCGTTGGTCTTCCGGATTTCCGTAACTTCGCTCTTGTAGCGAATGTTGACGCCGAGATCGGCAAGACCCTTTTCCCATTCGCCTAAAACCTGTTCGCGGCTACCAGCTTCGAACTCGAGTGCGCTGCGCAAGGGTACAAGCCCTGGCTCTGCCATGACGTGTTTGCCCTTCTGGTAACGCTGGATCGTATTCGCGTGGGCAGGGCTGCCCTCCAGCAGGACGTAGGTGAGCCCGAGTTCCTCGGCGTGGGCAGCTGCGCTAAGACCGGCAGGCCCGGCGCCGACAATTGCAATTTGGCAGGTCACAGCAAGGCCCCATCATGCATATTGGCTACATAATTCCATAGGCCAGCATGGCATCCGCAACTTTCACAAAGCCGGCGATATTGGCGCCCTGTACATAATCGACCCGCCCATCGCTCTCGCCGTATCTAACGCAGCGCCCGTGGATGTCAGCCATGATCCCTCGCAGGCGCTCATTCAATTCATCGCGCGACCAGGACAATCGCATACTGTTCTGGGTCATTTCCAGCCCCGATGTCGCGACGCCGCCTGCGTTCGCCGCCTTGCTCGGCGCAAAAAGAGTGGGCGCGTCCTGAAAAACATCGATGCCGGCCTGTACCGTGGGCATGTTGGCGCCCTCGGCAACGCCCATGCAGCCGTTCTTGACGAGTTCCCTGGCATCGTCCTCGCTGACTTCATTTTGCGTCGCGCACGGAAAAGCCAGATCCGCCGCGATGGCCCATGGGCGTTTCCCTTTATGGAATTTGACACCGTACTCCTTCGCGTATTCGGTCAACGAACCACGGCGCACCGTCTTCAGTTCCTTGACGTACTCCAGCTTCTCGGCGGAAATCCCGTCGGGGTCGTGTATGCACCCGGACGAATCGGACATCGCCAGGACTTTCGCCCCCAGCTCGATGAGTTTCTCAACCGTATACTGAGCGACATTGCCGGCACCCGAGACGATCGCTGTCTTGCCATCGATGGACTTGCCATGATGTTTCAGCATGTCTTCCATCATATAGACGCAACCGTAACCGGTTGCCTCCACCCGAATTTCACTGCCGCCAAACGCGAGCCCTTTCCCGGTAAGAACGCCGGTGAACTGGTTTGCGAGACGCTTGTACTGGCCGAACAGATAACTGACTTCGCGTGCACCGACACCGATATCGCCGGCGGGAATATCGGTATTGGGCCCGATATGGCGAAACAGTTCGCTCATAAACGACTGACAGAAGCGCATGACTTCCCGGTCCGATTTGCATTTCGGGTTGAAGTCGGAACCGCCTTTGGCGCCGCCCATCGGCAATCCGGTCAGGCTGTTCTTGAAGGTCTGCTCGAATCCCAGAAATTTAAAGACAGCCAGGGTCACGTCTTTTTGAAATCGAAGCCCGCCCTTGTAAGGACCGATCGCGTTGCTCCATTGCACGCGGTATCCACGGTTAACGCGTATGTTGCCCTGATCGTCTTCCCAGCCTACCCGAAACATGATGACGCGATCTGGCTCTGAGAGCCGCTCGAAAATGCTGGCCTCCTTGTAGTCCGGCCGGGTCTTCAGGAACGGGATGATGCTGTTCGCGACTTCGCGTACCGCCTGGTGAAATACTTCTTCGCCCGGATTCCTGCGGACCAGGCCCGCCATGAAATGCTCGAGTCCGGTTTGCTGGCGGTTCATGGCCCACCTCCTATCGCGGGTGGCAACGCGGGTTGCGGGTCGCCGAAGACCAGCGCGCCTGAGACCACGACGCCTCCGTCCCCCCCGTTCTCGTCCGTCAATGTATAGGTCATGCCAACTCCGCCGGGCAAACTCGGGTCCGGCGTATTCCCGGGGTCGCTGAAAAAGCCGCTGAAGAAGCCATTAGTACTGGTTACGGGCCCGGTCGGCCGTCCGGTAATCGCAATATTGGCGTAAGACCCCGAAAATTGATGTGCTGGCAATCCTACGCCGGATCCTATGTCTCCGACCCCGCCCGATGTAGTCCAGGTGACCTGGTTGATGGTCAATACCAAATCGCTGAATACCTTCATATTCGTGAAGTCCGCCATAAATGACGCACTTCCAAGAACGCCCACATTGCCGGAATTGTCTGTTGGTGATGTGTTGCCGATCAGGCTGTAGTCGACTGCGCCGGACAGAGGAATAACCGGCGGCCCAAACCACTCGGGCCCGCTGACCCAGTGGAGACTTTGCTGCGATAGATCCTGGCTGGCATCGGTACCGTCTTCCAGCGTGATGTTCGCTGTGCCACCCGACCATCTGCCCCAGCGCAGCACCGTCACCGAATCGAATCCGGTTTCCGAATTGCTTGCGGTGCCAACACCAAAGGTCGCCCGAACAGGCGGCATCGCCCCGGGTCGCGGAAGGAAAGCAGTTGGGTACGGGCCAGCAAATCCGTCAAGGTTATTGGCACCATCAAGGACATACTCTCCCGGCGCATTGTCCTGCGTACCAACAAATGCGGCACCCACTACTCCTACTGGCGCGGTTGACCAACTGATCGTGCGATTTCCTGGATCCCGTTTCGGATCGGTAAGATCCATCATGTTGCCATCGGGATCCGTGCCCATGATGGGTATCTCTGGCGTTTCGTCATCCGTCGGGCCATCTGCCGATTCAGAACCACCTGTATCTTCCGGCTCCCCGACGCGTTGTGGACGACGATCCGTCAGCGGGACGACGAACTTCTGGCCGGCCGTCAGCTCGAAGTCCCCGTATTCATTGCGGAAGACCACGATTCCGGATACAACGCTGACATGCAGCCCGTTCTGCAGCGGCGAACCACCAGCTTCTTTCGCCCACTCGCAATCATCTTGACATAACAAGGCCGTGTAATCGGTGCCACGAATGCCGAGCGTGCCGACCGGTGTGCGAACCTCATAGTCCGCTTCGTTCTCCTTGCCGATCGCGCCGGTGATCGAACGGAATCCGCCCTTGATGAGCCTGTAAACCGCACGGTCTCCGCTCTCTGACGCTGCCGCCGTCCCTTCCGGCACCGGCTCGCCGCTGGCGTACAGAAATTCCTCGATCAGCAAACGGCTGTTCGGACGGATCGCAACCTTCGCTCCGTCCAGCATCAGCAACTGCGCACGCGCCGCCTGTCCGGTCACGATCGCGTCTGCGACCAGGACCGCGTCACCTTTTGCAAGCGGTACCGGGGGATCACGTTCGGCGCTGACCTGTCCCCTCACGAAGATTACGGTGCCGGCTTCGATCGCTTCCGCTCTTTGGCCGGCAAAAACAGTAAGCATCACCAGCGCCAGCATCGCCGGCGTATATATTCGCCGCCGTTCTGTTTGAACGTTCATTTCGGTGACCATCGGATCAAGACTCCCACTTCGGTGCGGTCATACCGGTAAAGGTCGACATCGGAGTCGTTGTCGACGTACAGAATCCGCGGGATTATCGTGAGCCCCGCTGCGAGAACATCGCGATATTCCAATTGCAGCATCGCCGTCACTTGTTCGTCCTGGCGCGGTGCGCCGAAGAACATGCCGTCGTAATCGGTCTCCAGATACCCGATCGATCCGAACAGGCGGGCATTCCCGGTGAACGGCGCGCTAACGCTTATGCGTGCGCCGGCTTTCGAATTTCCATAGGGCGAACCGGCTTGGCGTTCGGAATCGTTGCCGCCGATCAGCTCGAATTTGACACTCGCGTCCTCCATGACAGGGCGTGTCAGACCGACGCTGTAAAGCAATCGGTCGACATTCAGAATACCGATGCTGTCTTCGTATCGTTGCCCGCCGTAGCGAACATTGGTGCTTATATCCCAGCTCTCCCCGATCGGCCGTCCAAGTTCAAAATCGACGCCAGCGTATTTCTCGTTGTAGTCTCCATCTCGAGCCCCCCAGTACCCGTCGATGCCGAGTCGACCATGGTAGGTCTCGTTGCGCCAGGCGATTGCACCCTGCCCGCTTACCGTGGAGGAATCTACGAATGACGCGTCGGGATTGTTGCGGTGCCTGGCACGCATTCTCGCAAACCACACCGCCTGCGGGCCAGATTTCCTGACCCAGTCGAACCCAGCACCGATTTCAGTGAACGCCGAGCTGGTCTTGACGCTATTCGGCGTCAGCATGAAACCCAGAAAGTTCTGGCTCCCGGTCGACGCATTGGCATTGGTGTCATGCCCGACAATGGTTTCGACATAGGTTGTAAAGCGACTCTGGGGCTTCGGCCGGCGATCGATCGCGGCCAGATACTGATTTACAACCTGCCGTACCGAGTCGGGCGGCTGTTCGTCCAAAAGTTGCAGGAAGAGAGCGCGCGCCTCGGCCTTTTCGAGGGCCTGGTAATGGGCGCGTGCCAGTGCCATGCGGGCTCCGGAAAAACTCGGCGCCACATCCAGCGTCCGCTGCAGGCTGAATATCGCTTCACCGTACCGGCCCGAGTCCAGGGCCGCGATGCCCAGCAGATAGTCATAAAGGGGGTTGCCTGCAAGTTCGAGCTCACGTGCGCTTAGCAGCCCGAAAGCTCGGTCGTTCTGCCCGCTGCCGATGAGGATCTCGGCTTCCGAAAGCAAGCGCTGCGTCTTTGCATCCAGGTCAACCTGCACGGTTACCGTTGCCGGGCCGACATCCTGGCCGCCGGCCGCAACCGCCCAGGTGCTCAGCACCAGCGCGACCACTCGCAATATGCCTCTTGTTATTCCCCGCCGGGTTTCTGTTGGCATTTTTTATTCTCTTTTGTTGTACCGGATTCCGGATCGACCGCGAAGAACACGGCCACCGGGCCCCGGATTTTTCTTGTTACGTTCCTTTCGATCAATCTGACATAATCCGTCAGACCCGGACCGAGTCTATTTGCTCAGATGTTCGAACACCCCGTCCCAGGCAGGCGGCGGCGGATCCTTTCTGAACAGTTCGATGCGACCCAGGTACGTATTATAGAGTAGTTCGTCCTTCTCTGCCGCCGCCAAAACTAATAATCTCTCCGCCGCATCCCAGTCTTGCGCGCGATAATGTTTGAGTATTTCACTGAATCGGGCGACGGCTTCGCGCGCCGGCTCATCGAGCCCTTCTGCCAGTCCCAGCGGTTCGAAAATTGCCACCGGTTCAAGCTTCCCTTTGACCCGCACGAGATCGAGCTCACGAAACGCCATGTCAGGGACTTTACGCATGGTCCCCTCGCTGACAATCATTTGCACGCCGTAATGTTTGGTCAGTCCTTCCAGGCGCGATCCCAGGTTTACCGTGTCGCCCATTACCGTATACGCCATGCGAAATTCCGATCCCATGTTGCCGACATTCATTTCGCCGCTCGAAACTCCAACGCCAACGGCAATCGGCGGCCAACCGCGAGCCTTGAATGGTTCGCCAAGATCCGTGGTTTTTTGGATTAACGCCAGTCCGGCGAGCACGGCATTTTGCGCATGATCAGCATCCTCGAGCGGCGCTCCCCAGAACGCCATGACGCAATCGCCCATGTACTTGTCGATCGTGCCGCGATGTTCGTGGATGACTTTCGTTACCGGCGTCAGGAACTCGTTCATCAGCTGGGTCAGCTCTTTGGGGTCGAGTTTCTCTGAAATACTGGTGAATCCGCGAATATCAGAGAACAGTACCGACATGTCGCGGCTCTCTCCCTCCAGTGACAGCTCGGCACCCCCACCTTCGAGTTCCTCGACGATTTCGAGCGGCACGTACTGGCCAAACACCTTGGACAATTGGCGTTTGCTGCGAGATTCGATGAAATAGCCGTAGTTGATCTGCAGCAATCCGACGAGCAGCGCATAGGTGAGCGTCGCCGCCAGCGGCACGACCAGGCCGAGATAGGACCACATCCATAGATTGCCGGCCAATGCGACCGCGACAATGCCGAGCACCATCAGCAAACCGGCGAGTGCCCCCAACCCGGGCAGCACCAATCCTGTCAACAGTCCGAGCACCACAAGGACGACCAGCTCGAGACCCGTTGAGTATGCCGGCTGCTGCTTGATAGTGCCGTCGAGCAGGCCCGCGATCAGATTGGCGTGAGCCTCGACCCCGGCGTAGCGCGCGCCGACCGGTGTCGGACGCAGATCGTGAAGACCAACCGCGGTCGCGCCGAACAGGACGATCTTCCCTTCCAGCATGTCCCGGGGAGCGGTCCCATCGAGTACCGATCGGGCGGAAACGTAATTGAAACTGCCCTGACGCCCGCGAAATGGGATGAAGACGGCGGCCTTCTCATCGACTGCAATATCCTGCTCTCCCAGGCGAAAAGCCTCCAGATTCAGACCGCTGTATTGGCCCGGATCGGAGGTGGCGAATACGAAACTCACCGTTGGCGATCCCAGGTACAGGCGAGCAATCGCAAGCGACAGCGTCGGATACAGGTCGCCACGATATCGTTGAACCAACGGCATGCGACGAAACACACCATCGGGATCGATCAGGGGCGTGTCTACGAATCCTCCGGTCTCCGCGTTCTGTTGCAACACGCTCAGATTACCGAGGTACCCTTTCGCATCAACGAAAGGAACCGTCCACCCGGTGATCGCGTCCCCGCGAATCAACGGCGGTGGCAGTTCTCCGGTCGCTTCCGGCTCATCGGCGGTAAGAGAGCTTTTGAATATGAAGCCAGGCACAACGTCACGGGCAATAAATGATTCTGCAAACTGTGTGTCCCTGTCCAAGGTCATTTGCAGCCGTCGATACTCGGCTTGAAACTCTGGCAAATCACCCAAAGCGGTCGCCGCAAGATCATTCAGGACGCGTTTACCCGAAGTCTCCTCCTCCTCGACGTAATAAACATCGAATCCGAGAATGTGTATGAGGTATTCGTCAAAAAGAGCATCGACGATTCCGGCCAGCGTATCCCGCGACCAGGGCCACTGTCCGAGTACCGACAAACTGGCCTCGTCGATCTCGACGATGACGATCCTTTCATCGACAGTATTGGGCATCGTGAGCTGCACCCGGGCGTCGTAGAGGTAGCTCTCGACGCGGTCGATCAGTTCCAGGCGCTGCGAACCCTGAACATGCAGTCCGAAAATCACCAGAAAAAACCCGCTGATTGCCAGCCGTGTCAAATTGCGACCCCAGCGGTGTTTCGCCCGTTTAGCCATGGCCCGAATTTAAGCGATTCCGGTCGCGCTTGCACGCGTGCCCGCCGCTCTGGGTTCAGCTTCAGTTCAGCTACCCTGGGTTATGGTTTGCCTAGATTGGAGGAAGTGGGAGTGTCAGATATGTTCAAGTCATTACACAACAAGCAGTTTTTACCACTGGCAGTGCTGTCGGCGGCATTATGTTCAATGACATTGGCAGCAACGCCCGCTGGCGCCCAGTCGGCAGACAATGGCAAACCCAATCATGTCGTGGTCGGCAATAGCGGTGATAAGGCCCTGGCCGGGGCAGGCCGCGAGCTAATCGAGCCGTTCACCGCCGCAGAACTCGAAGACCTGGTGGCGCCGGTCGCTCTTTACCCGGATGACCTGCTGGCCATCGTTCTACCGGCCGCCACCTATCCACTGCAGATAGTGCAGGCTGCCCGCTTTCTGGATGAGTTGGAAAATGATGCCTCGCTGCAACCCGATGAGAACTGGGACGAATCGGTCGTTGCCCTGCTCAACTATCCCGAGGTCGTCGACCTGCTGAACAGCGACCTGGAATGGACCTGGCAGCTTGGTGAAGCCGTAATCAACCAGGAAGCGGAAGTCATCGAGGCAGTCGAGACTTTTCGTGACCGCGCAATACTCGCTGGCAATCTGCAAACAGATGAACACCAGGTCGTCAGCAACGAAGACGGCGCAATCGAGATCACGCCGGTCGACCCGGAAGTGATTTACGTTCCTTATTACGAACCGGAGCAGGTCGTCGTTTATCAGCCCTACCCGGTGTATCACTATTATCCGAGCGCCTATCCGCTCTATTACTACCCTTACCCGGTGGGGCACCACTTTAACTCCCATTACTTCTGGGGAATCACCACCGCCTTTACCATTAGCTGGTATTCACATCACCTGAATGTGCACCACTGGGATTACTACAGCCACCCGTACTATGGGCACACCTATTATCGCTACAGCCATTATTACCATCGGCCGTCGCGCCACTACTTCGGTGGACACAGGTTTGCCGGAAACCCGCGGCATCATGGCGATCGTTGGCGGCCAAACCGCGGGCATGGCGCCAGGCCCAGTCACCGGCGTCCGGGCTTTGACCGCGGTGGCAATGATTTTGTCAGGACATCCGATGGCTCGAGACTCGGACGGCCAGGCGCGTTCAAGCCGCGCCCCGGGTTCCGCGGAAAGATTATGAAAGGCATTAATACCCGCTCGCATGGTGCAGACTTGAGAACGAAGGTCAGGCCCGCCGTACGGACGACCCG
>BFAU01000193.1 GCA_008975185.1 bacterium MnTg04
AATCGAGTCTTTCGGTCGCGGTAAAGCCGGGCAATACGTTGTTGACGGTTATCCCCTCGGGTCCGAGTTCTGTCGCCAGGGTTTTCGCCCAGCTCGCGACGGCGCCGCGAATGGTGTTGGAAACGCCGAGACCCTTGATCGGTTGTTTGACCGAGGTCGAGATGATATTGATAACCCGTCCGTAGCCGCTGTCGCGCATGCCGGGCAGGGCGAGCCGCAAAATGGTCTGGGCCGCGACCAGGTGCTGGCGAAAAGCCAGCTCGAAGGCATCGTTGCCGGCGAGGTGGGCCGGGCCGGCCGCCGGACCGCCGGAATTGTTGACCAGGATCTGAACCGGCTGCTTTGCCAGTTCCGGCTGCAGCTTTTCTTCCAGGCCGCTGGTATCGCCCATATCGGCTGCGAGGTAGCGGTGCTCTTGACCATCGCCCGCCGGCAGGGAATCCCGGGCCTCCGCCAGCGCCTTTTCATCTCGCGCCAGCAGCAGGACGCTGCAACCCAGGCCGGCCAGTTCCTGCGCGGCGGCCAGGCCGATGCCCCGGCTCGCGCCGCAGACGAGGGCGGTTTTTCCGTGTAAGTCGAGATTCATGCTCTGGTCCCGCCGGCCTTTTCAGCCATTGATTATTCTGTCGGCAAAGTATCGGGTTTGCCGGGTAACGGTCAAGCGCCGCATCAGCCGGGCGCCTGGTATGCCGGGCATTGTACGCTGACTGCGGTCCCGGACTGGTCCATGCGCATCGCACTGAGCTGCCCGCCCCAGACACACCCGCTGTCGAGGCACTGCGCGCCGTCTTCTTCGGCCAGGCCCAGCGTGGACCAATGGCCGAATACGATGCGCGAACCCCGGCTGGCCCTGCCCGGCACGCGGAACCAGGGCAATATCGATTCCGGCAGGCCGGCCGGCGGTTCCTTGTATGCCAGCAACAACCGACCCTGCCGGTCGCAGCAACGCAGCCGGGTCAGGCAATTGACGATGAACCGGATTCGCTCGTGGCCGGCCAGACCAGGGTCCCAGCAATCGGGCAGGTCACCGTACATGTTGCGGAAGAATTCCCGGTAGTCCGGTCCGCGCAATACGGCCTCGGCCTCTGCCGCCAGTTGCAGCGTCAGTTCGACGTTCCATTGCGGCGCCAGCCCCGCATGAATCAACAGTATGCCGTTTTCGTGGTGAGCCAGCGGCCGGTGTCTGAGCCAGTGGAGGAGCGTCGCCGCATCGTCGGCCTCCAGAATTTCCCGCAGACCGGGGTCAATGGGCTTGTTTATGCGTTTCGGGACCGCACCTTCCGCCAGCGCCAGGAAATGCAGGTCATGATTGCCCAGCACGCTGAGCGCGGCTTCACCTAAAGAGCTGACGAAGCGCAGGCACTGCAGCGATTCCGGTCCGCGGCTGATCAGATCGCCAGTGAACCACAGGCGGTCGGCGGCAGGGTCGAAGTTGATTCGCTCCAGCAGGCGGCGCAGGTCTCGATAACAACCTTGCAAGTCGCCGATGGCATAGATCGCCATCAGCGCGGGCAGCCAATGGTCCGTCGACGGCTACGAATCTTTTTGACCCAGCCTGACTGCGAGTACGTCACAGGGCGCGGCATGCAGCATCGTGTCTTCGGTGAAGTTGATGATGATTGCCAGCCCATGACGCTCGCGGCAGCCGAGCACGATCAAGTCACATTCCTGGTCCCTGGCCACGCGGATGACCTCGGCCTTGATGTTGCCGACCTCGACAAAGCGCGGTGCGTCACTGACGCCCAGGCTTGCGGCCAGCGCCTCGAACCGGGTTTTCGCGGAGTTGACCAGCTCGTCTTCGATCTGGACCGAGGGCAGCAGTGCCTCGCCCATGGGCTCGACCGGGACATATTCGACGACATGAACCAGGCAAATATCCGCCTGGTAACGATTCGCCATGTCAACGGCACGCTTGCCGATGATTTCGCTATCGTCCGACAGATCAACCGCCAGCAGAATTTTCCTGTAATCGCTCATGGCCACACCTTTTCTTGTCGCTCGACCCCAGCCTCGTTTGCCGAGGAAACCATAGTTTTATTATAGAGCACAGGTCGCGCGCTGGATTGACCTATCTCAATGCCGCCAGGGCCGCGAACTGGGCCGGTGACAGGTTTTCCGGACGCAGGCCCGGGTCGATACCCAGGCCGCTGATCTGCTCAACGGACACCATCCCCTTGAACGCGTTGCGCAAGGTTTTGCGGCGCGCGCTGAACGCCTGGGTCACCAGCCGCCGAAATCGTTCCGGGTCGGGAACCTCGAATGGGGGCTGTGGCCACGGGGTCAGTGAGCAAAACGCCGACTCGACCGCCGGTGGCGGCTTGAACGCACCGGCGCCGATATTGAACAGTTTCTCGACTTTGACGGACCCCGCCAGCATCACGGTCAGCCGCCCATAACGCTTGTTGCCCGGCGCCGCCGCCATCCGCTCCACGACCTCTTTTTGCAGCATGAAATACATCACCGAGATGCAGTCGATTTGCCCGAGCAGATGAAACAGCAGCGGCGTGGAAACGTTATAGGGAAGATTGCCGACGATTTTCAACGCGCCGCCAGCCTTTTTGCGCTCGCGGAAATCGAACTTCAGGGCATCGGCCTCGTGGATCAGCAACTCGCCGTGACCGGCGGCTTTTTCCCGCAGCAACGGCACCAGGTCGCGATCGAGTTCCACGGCCTCCAGCGCGCCATGTTTTTGCAGCAGGGGCAGGGTGATCGCGCCCCGACCCGGGCCGATCTCGATGATGGTGTCGCCCGGTCGCGGGTCGATCGCACGGACGATGCGCTCGATGACCGCCGGGTCGTGGAGAAAATGCTGGCCGAAACGTTTGCGGGGGTGGTGAGTCACGGTTCAGTGTCCCTCATCTTCCGCTCGTCTCCCCACCAACTCGATCGCCAGGCCGATCGCCGCCTGCAAACTTCCGCTGTCGGCTTTACCGGTGCCGGCCAAGTCCAGTGCGGTGCCATGGTCTACCGAGGTGCGGATCAGCGGCAGGCCGAGGCTGATGTTGACTGCGTGTCCGAAGCCGGCGTGTTTTAGCACCGGCAGACCCTGGTCGTGATACATCGCCATGACTGCGTCGCACTGGTCTAGTTGTTGTCGGGTAAACGCGGTATCCGCCGGTAACGGGCCACGGATGGCCATGCCTGCTTCGCGCAGCCGGTCGACCACCGGTGCGATGATCTCGTCGTCTTCGCTGCCGAGGTGACCGCCTTCGCCGGCGTGAGGATTGAGGCCGCAGACGAGGATTCTCGGTGCCTCGATACCGAACAGTTCATGCAGCTCCCGGTGCAGCACCCGCAGGCTGTTCTCCAGTTTGTCGGTAGTAATTGCATCGGGGACTTCACGCAGGGGTAAGTGGGTGGTCGCCAACGCGACTCGCAGATCGCCGGCCAGCAGCATCATGACGACGTCGGATGCATGGCCGGACAGCTCGGCGAGCATCTCGGTGTGGCCGGAAAACGGGATGCCTGCTTCGTTGATGATGCCTTTGTGCACGGGTGCGGTGACCAATGCATCGAAGGCCCCGGCCAGGCATTCCTTCGCCGCGCGGCGGATGCACTCGACGACCTGGGCGGAATTGGCCGGGTCGAGCCGGCCTGGGGTCGATTCCTTGTTCAGCGGAATCGAGATGCACGGCAGGCGGCCGGGTTTGTGGATTGCCTCGGCGGATGGTTGATAAGTGCTGATCTCGACGGACGAGCCGACCTGGGCCGCCCGCTGCCTGAGCAGTTCGGCGTCGCCCACTGCGACCAGCAGCGCGGGCCATTCCAGCCGCGCCATCTCCAGGCAAAGCTCCGGGCCGATGCCGGCGGGTTCGCCGGTCGTCAACAGGATGCGGGGATGGGTCAAAACAGGGGCTTGCTTACAAGCGGTATTCCACGAACGCTTCATCGCGCAGGCGCTGAATCCAGACTTCGGTTTCCTCGGATGCCCTGGCGGAGCGAATTTCCTGGACCGCCTGTTGCCGCCTCAGGTCATCGGTGTTGTCGTACTCGCGCCGTTCCAGCAATTGGACTATGTGCCAGCCGAAAAAGCTCTTGAAGGGCTCAGATAGTTCGTCGATCTCCAGCGTGGTCAGCATTTCCTCGAATTCCGGGACGAAGGAGCCGACTTTTTGCCAGCCCAGGTTGCCCCCGTCGCGTGCCGAAATCGGGTCCGCGGATACGGCGGTCGCGATAGTGGCAAAATCTTCGCCGTTGGCGATTCGCTCCTTGATATCGAGCAATTGTTTCCTGGCCGTCTGGTCATCGACGATGGCGTCCGTCTGAATCAGGATGTGCCGGCTGCGGTGCTGGGAGACCATCGATCTTTTGATTTCCGTGCCGCGAATTTCGTTTACCCTGATTATGTGAAAGCCGCTCGGGTTGCGTGCCGGTTCGGAGACGTCTCCGGGCTGCATGTCGATGACCAGTTCATTCAGAAAACCCGGTAGCTGGGCGCCCTTGCGCCAGCCCAGGTCGCCGCACTCCAGTGCTTGTTGTCCATCCGAGTAAGCCAGCGCCAGTTCACAGAAATCCTCACCGGACTGGAGCCGCCGGTAAATATCGAAGGCCTTTTTCTCCAGCTGTTTGACGATTTCCGGTGTCGACGATGGTGAAACCGAAACCAGGATATGCGATAGCAGGAATTCATTGCTGGCGCTCTCGGCCATTTTCTGCGCTTCCAGGTGTTGTTCGAGCTCTTTCGGCGAAACCCGGATGCGACGCAGGACGTCACGCTGTTTTAGCAGGTCGATGATGATCTCTTCGCGCATTTCCTCGCGGAACACACGGTAATTGATCCCGGTTTTTGCCAGTTCCGCCGGCAGCTCTGCAAAAGAAACTCCGTTTTGCGCGGCGATCCTCTCGACATAAGAGTTCAACATCTGGTCTGAAACGGCGATACCTGTCTTCGCAGCGAACTGGGACTGAATTTTTCTGACCACTAGCCGGTCCAGCACCTGCTGCCGGACGATGTTCATTGGCGGCAAAGTGGATGTTCGCTCCCGGATCCGGTCAATGATCAGGGTCGTTTGCCTGTCGAGCTCGCTCTGCAGCACGACGCCATCGTTGACCACGGCCACGATACGGTCGAGAAGCTGGCCCTCGTCGCTAAGCTGTCGGTCTTGAGCCTGAATCGCGGTAGCCGGTATCAGGCAGGCGATGCCGGTCAGGGCAATAAATTTCCTGGAAAGCATTATTGAATATCAGTTGCCGGGGTAGCCTAGGATACCATTTTTCAAGACATTGCTGGCGCGGCTGCCAATTTTACTGAGACCCTTGAGTTCGATCTGCAGGATGAACGAACTGTCGGATTCTCCCGATCGCCTGGAAATAAACTTTCGCGAAACCAGTTGCAGCCCCCAGCAGCAGCTTTTGTATTCCAGCCCGATCAGGCGTTCCAGCGTCGCATTGTCCCGCAGGGAGTAATTGAGGCGCCCAAGCAGGCCCCAGCGGCTGGTAAAAGGCAAGACGAACGAGAAATCCGCCTCCTCGAGCACTCCCTTCTGGAAACGATGCATCACGTTGATCACGCTGGATTGAGTGGGCAGGTATTGCACACGGGTCTGCGAAATCGCTGTCGCATCTGTTTCCGGATCCCATTGATAAACCAGGTCCAGGTTCCACTTGCGATACAGCGCCAGGTCCAGTTCGGCTATGAGCTGCGAGCTGCTGGATGTGAGCGGCGCCTGGCCGGGCAGCGTGACCTGGCGGTCGCTGAGAAAAAAGGCCTGGCCCAGGGTGGCCGACAAGACTTGGCGACCCTGGCTCCCATCCAGAATGCGGGTGGTTATGCCGATACTGACCTGGTCGGTTTCACCCAACCGGTCGATACCGATAAAGCGGTTGGCCCGGAACAGTTCGACGGTGTTGAAGGTCGGTAGCTCACTGTCAAATACCGGCAGGTTGTCCTGGTTTCGAAATGGAATGTGCGCATAGAAAATCCGCGGCTCAAGAGTTTGTACGAACGCTCTCTTGCTTTTGACCGTACGCTCGAAAACCAGGCTGCCATCCAGGGTAAAAATGGGCATTGAACGTGTCGGTTTCCGCTCCTGCCCCGGCGCGGTGTTATCGAGATCGTATGTTGTGTAGTCCCAGGCCACGCTTGGGGTCAGGTAGTAGCTGGGTCTGCCCAGCGTAAAAGACAGCCCGGGCCGCACATTCATCCGCTTGCCGGTCACGCCGGTATCGCGGTAGAAATTCACCAGTTCCAGATCCAGTTGCCAGTCCAGGGCCGACAGGCCGGTAGGACCCTGCCCGTGAACGAGTATCTGGGGTAACCGTTCGTATGGCAGTTCATCGTCCGCCAGGGTCGGGTCGATGGTGCGAAAATTCTGCGCGCGGGTGGATATCCGCCAGTTGTCATTGACGTAATCAAGTTGCACGTTGCGTTCGAGGTGGGTTCTGCTGGTGGTGTCGATATCGCGGCCAAAATCCTCGAAATAGGTCCTGTCGGACACATCCTCGATGTAGGTGGTTGCCCGCCAGCCGTTGCCCCAGGTCGTATTGTGTTTCCACAAACCGTAACTGCGCTCGGTTCGCAAACTCTTGTCCTCTCCCAGGTACTCGAGCTCGATCGTCCCCCGGCTTTTGTTGCCCAGGTATCGAAAATCGACGTTTTGCTGCCAACCACGGGTACTCATGAACATCGGCGTGTAGGTGACGTCGTAATTTGGCGCGATGTTCCAGTAATAAGGCAGGCCAAATTCAGTGCCGCTGCGCTCGGTACTGCCAAAGGTCGGCAGCAGGAATCCGGACTTGCGTTTGTCGGAGACCGGAAAAGACAGGTACGGGAAATAAAATACCGGGATCTTGCCGAATCGAATCTGCACGTTGCGGGCTACGCCCCAGCCCTCGTCCTGGTCGATTTCCATCGATTTGGCACGCAGCGTCCAGTCGTTGTTGCCTTCCGGGCAGGTCGTATAGACGATGTCCCGCAAAAGCAATTGGTCCTCGCTGATGTTTATCTCGCTGGCCGAGCCGCGGGCCGGTCGCTCGGTGAGCACGAATTCAGAGCCCGTAAAATTGATGTTCTTGCCAGTCCCGCTGATGCGCCCTTCGGAACCGGAGATACTGAGGCCCGGTTCCAGATACTGGAAGTCGCCCCTGATGCTGAAAGATTCTGTTTCCGGGTCGTACTCTGCCTTGTTGGTGCGGACAAATCGTTCGCCCATCCTGACTTCGACGTCGCCGGTAACGGTGATCTTGCCATCGCGGTTGACGCGGCCTTCGCGGGCACGAAATTTGACCTGGCCCTCAGTCTGCTGGCTATAGACGGGCGCCTGCGATTCCGGCGGGGAATCCAGTGGGGGAATAATGCACAGGGTCTCGTCGGCGGTGGCAGCAGTGGCCAGCAACGTTCCCAACCAGGCCAGGTGCTTGAAGCCGATTTTCAGGATCTCAATGCTCCGCGCTTGGGCGGCCGTTACAATGGCACAGATAGCTATGGCCTTCAATTACAATGCCGGGTCAAGTGAGTGGACCGTAGCCAGGAGATTTTGTGCCCGAAAGACTGGAACTATTGAAACTGTGGCTGGGCCGGCAAACCGCAATTTCCGGTGTCGATGCCCGGACTATCGAACCGGCAAGCCGGGACGCCAGTTTCAGGCGTTATTTCAGGGTGTGGTCCGGATCGGACAGCTACATCGTTATGGATGCACCGCCTGGCCAGGAAGATTGCCGGCCGTTCGTGCGGGCTGCCAAAATGCTGGCCGATGCCGGCGTCAATGTGCCCCGAATTTTTTGCGCCGACCTGGAGGAAGGCTTTCTGTTGCTCGGCGATCTCGGTTCGGAAACCTATCTGCAGCGGCTGAGCGGCGAAGTGGATCCCGATACGCTTTATCAGCCGGCGATTACCGCGCTGGTCTCCATGCAGTCCGCATGCCACGCGGGTCTCGAGCGTCTGCCGCCCTATGACCGAACTCTGTTGATGCAGGAAATGGCATTGTTCAAAGACTGGCTGCTCGCGGCCCACCTGGATATCGATTTGTCAGCGAAGGAATCGGAAAAACTGCAGGAATGCTTCGACTACCTTTGCGCCTCCGCGCTTTGCGAGGAAACGGTTTTCGTACACCGGGACTTCCACTCGCGAAACCTGATGTGGTGCGATCAGCCACCGGGCGTCCTGGATTTTCAGGACGCTGTTCGCGGTCCGCCCACTTACGACCTGGTCTCGCTGCTGAAAGACTGCTATCTGAGTTGGCCGCGTAAACGGGTGTTGGGCTGGGTCGCAGACTACCGGCGCCAGGCGGCCGAGCATGGAGTACTTTTGCCGCAACCGGCTGAATTTCTGCACCGCTTCGACCTGATGGGTGTGCAAAGGCATCTGAAAGCCAGTGGTATTTTTGCCAGGCTCTGGCACCGTGACGGTAAGCCATTCTTCCTGGACGACATACCGCGTACGCTGAATCACATCATCGAAGTGGAGTCCGGCGGCCCGCAGCTGGCATTCCTGCAATCCCTGGTTCGCGAGCGCGTTCTGCCGGCGCTGGAGACGGCCGCCCCATGAAAGCGATGATTCTGGCCGCGGGTCGCGGCGAGCGGATGGGCCCGCTGACCGACCGCACGCCAAAACCGCTGCTCGAAGTGGCCGGCCGTCCATTGATTCATTACCACCTGGAGGCGCTCTCAAGAGCGGGTATCGATGATGTGGTGATTAACCTTTCCTGGCTCGGTGAGCAGATTCGCGATGCGCTGGCCGACGGCCAACTCTGGAACCTGACTTTGCATTTTTCGGAGGAGGGGCATCCGCCGCTGGAGACCGGTGGCGGGATTTTCCGCGCTTTGCCCATGCTGGGCCCGGACCCGTTCCTGGTGGTCAATGGCGATGTGTGGAGCGATTTTCCATTCGATAGGCTGGCGCTGGCGGACCGCGACCTGGCGCATCTGGTGCTGGTCGATAATCCTGCGCACTACCAGCAAGGGGATTTCGTGCTTGACGAAACGCGGGTCCATGACGATGGCCGATCGGGGCCGCGACTGACGTTT
>BFAU01000194.1 GCA_008975185.1 bacterium MnTg04
TTTATTTCTTCCCGCTTCCGGCAATCCGGATGTCGCTGCTGGCCCGGGTGAAAAAACGCAGCAGACGATCGTTGCCACGGTTTGGCCAGACATGTCCCGCATTATACAAACCATAAACCATCATGGCGCCGCCGGGTTTCGGGTAAAGCAAGGTGCAGCAGTCCTCATAGTCTGTTTGTTCTCCGCTGGCCTGGTTATGCCGGGCCAGTGCTTTTACCGTGTCTACCCACTGGTCCTGGTACTGGGTGCCTTCGCTGCGGCCAAACAGGAAAATAACCGGCCTGGGCGACTTTTCCGACTCGAAATCCGGCTGCAAGGCGCCGATTACAGCAAAAGCCACGAAGCTGTCGGTACGCTCCTTGAGCAGCAGGAAGGTGAAGTGCCCGCCATTTGAAAAACCGGCTACATAGGTTTTTTGAGGGTCCACGTCGAACATCGTCTTCAGTCGCTGGAGCAGGCGGTCGGTAAATTTCAGATCGCGGTCAGCGTACTGACCGGCGCGGCCCTGCCAGCCACGCATCGGCGGTCGGGTATCTATGCTCAGGCCCCGTGGGTAAACAACGACCGCGTCTTTCCAGTCTTTGTGCAGTTTGACGGCGCGCGCAAATTTGCCGCTGTCGTCTCCGCGACCGTGAAAAACGAAAACCAGTGCAAGCTTGGCGTCACCCGGGTTCGAGGGCGAGAAAACCAGCGCGCTGCGCTTGACGTCATCGATAGTCATCTTTATGACCTGGCGATCCGCGAGGGCCGGGGCAGAGAAAGCCGCAACCAGCACAGCAACGAGAAAAACGCCTGGCAAACGCTTCGACCCCACCGGCTTGTCATGGCTTTTGCGACCGGCGTGCAAACCCATCGCCTGCCATCGGCATCCAAGCTGAAACGGGAGATAGAACATGATGCCAAAGATACTGAAATTACTGGCCGGTTTCATCATCGCGATGATGAGTGTAACGACAGCCAACGCCGCCGATACCCGGGAAATCGGCGACAGCTTTTCTGGCGATGGAATCGATGTCGTCTCGATCAACGCCGGGGTCGGCTCGGTCGAACTGATAGCCGGCGGTGGCGATGAAATAACGGTCCTGGTGTCAGTCGAACCGGATGACGGCTGGTTTGGCGGACCTGATCGCGAGGATCTGGAAAAAATTACCCTGAAAAGCGCGTCGAAGAAGGGAAAGCTTTCCCTGGGCCTTGATTTTCCTGATGGCCTGGACGAAGACGATATCGAGGAACACTGGGAGATCGAGATACCTGCCAGATTGCAGGCGAAAGTCAGGATCGGCGTCGGCAGAATCAGAATCGAAGGGGTTGCCGGTGGCGTGAACGCGCATGCCGGGGTTGGCGAGGTCAGGATCGATGTTCCGAGTGGTGATGTTCGTGCCCATGCCTCGGTCGGCAATGTACGGGTCAAGAGCGCGACGAAATCGGCTGGCAACATCGAAATGGATGCGGATGTCGGCAACGTTTCCCTGAAAATGAACGGCAAGAATTACCAGGCGGAACGCGGGTGGGGCCCCGGCGCCAGCCTGGAGCTGGAAGGGTCCGGAACGGATGAGTTCGACGTGTCCGCCGACGTTGGCAATGCTCAACTCACCATCAGCAGCGGTTGAATACATGTATCCGCCTGATTGTTAAAGGTAATTAGTGTGGCCGGCTCCTTGCCGGCCCGTTTTTTGCAGCGACAAAAATCTTTTTCCCCGGCGATTTTCCTGGCCGCCGGTTCCGCGAGATCAGGAAATTTCACCGTGCGTATTGCACAGTTGCCCATCTTTTCGGATTATCCGCATTATTCGGTTGCAAGGATCGATGCCGGCGGGAGAAAACGATGGAAGAAACATGGGCAAAGCGCCAGGAAGACATCAATGCAAACTTTGCGTACTTCGATAGCGACGGTAACGGCCATATCGATTTCAAGGAGTTTCAGCGCTTGTTGAAAACGCTGTCGCCTGAGGTCACTATCCAGCAGGCCGCCGAGGGCTTTTCGATGATCGATACCAATTGCGACGGGGCTATCGATCTGGAAGAGTTCACGGTCTGGTGGAAAACGACTTGGTGGGAATACTAAAAAATAATATAAAACAATAGGTTATTTTAATTAATTAATCCAAATTATCAAGATTGATCTTTTATACTTGTAGCGCGAACACTTGGTTTTTCAGTTGTCCAACCTTATATCGGGTTAATGCAAACGGAGATATCGAGAGCCATGAGCCTGCAAGTCGATGCTGTCGCCGATTTTATCTGCCCCTGGTGTTACCTGGGGAAGAGCCGGCTTGAACGAGCGCTGACCCATATCCAGGGTGACGAACAGCCCAAGGTCCTGTGGCACCCGTTTCAACTCAATCCGGATATGCCGGTCGATGGCATGGCTTTCGACGAATACCTGGAAAAACGATTCGGCGGACGCGAACTGGTCCAGCCGTTTCTCGATGAACTCACCGTCGTGGGGGAGAAAGAGGGGATTGCCTTCCGCTTCGACCAACTCGAACGCATACCCAACACGCTGAATGCGCATCGGCTGATTCAGATTGCCGGCCCCGGTCCGCTACAAAACCGGTTGGTCGATCTGCTGTTCAGTAATTTTTTCGAACACGGCAAAGACATCGGCGACAATGAGTTGTTGTCCGCGCTTGCCCGCCAGGCCGGTCTCGACGCGGCAGCGATCGGCAGATTTCAACGCCGGGACAGCGGCCTGGCGGAAGTCCGCGCCGAAGAAAAGCACCTGCGTGAGATGGGCGTAAGCGGTGTGCCCAACTACATCCTCAACGGGAAATACGCGGTCGCAGGCGCACAGGATGCCGACGCATTGGTCCGGGTGTTCGACCAGGTGATGTTTGCCAGCGAATCCAACCCGGCCATATCCAGCCGCTTGCACTGAGCTCAATCGGCCGCGGCGCCGGGTGACTGGATTTCTATGAAGACCCTGCGTATTTCCCGGTAGCGTTCCTTGATCTGCCGTTCGAGGCGACTCACCGTTACCTCGACCTGGCCCGCATTGAGGTTGTTTTTGAAATTCAGGCTCAAGGCCAGCAACACGTCCTCGGGCCCCAGGTGCATGGTTCTCAGTTCATTGATGCCCAGGACTTCAGGCTGCTCAACGGCAAGTTTGCGGATGCCATTGATGATCGTCGGACTTGCCGCTTCACCGATCAGCAAGGCTTTGCATTCGATGACCAGGATGATCGCGGTCAGCGCAAGAATCAGGCCGATGACCAGCGAGCCGACACCGTCGAGGACCGGCATGTCCAGGATCTGGCTCGCGGCGATAGCGACAAAAGCGACCAGCAGGCCCAACAGCGCCGCCGTATCCTCGAACAGCACCGTGAAAACGGCAGCGTTCTTGCTGGTGCGTGTGGCGTGCCAAAAGCCGGCTCGCCCGATACTCCCCTTGAACTCGTTGAACGCGATTGTCCACGCCCACAATTCGATCAGAAATGCGGCGCCGAGGACTATGTAGTTGACGCCGGGGCTGGTCATCGGGTGCGGGTTCCTGATTTTCAGTATGCCTTCGTAAATCGAGATGCCGGCGCCGAGCGAAAACAGGAGCAGCGCGACGACGAAAGCCCAGAAATAAAGTTCCATGCCGTAGCCGAAGGGATGCTTTTCGTCGGCTGGTTTTTTGGAACGGGTTATTCCCAGCAACATCAAGGCCTGGTTCCCGGTATCGACCAGCGAATGGACGCCTTCGCTGAGCATCGCGGAACTGCCGGTATACGACGCCGCGGCAAACTTGGTTACGGCAATCGTAAAATTGCCGATCAAGGCGGCGATAACGACCTTCAGCGATCCTTCTTCAGCCATGGATAGGTCCTTCGCAGAAGGCGGCAGGATACCACCGTAATCCGGCGCATTGACTTTTGTTTGCGCAGACTCCTAGATACCATAACGGCGCTGCCCGCCGGAACAGTTCCGAGAGCGTTTCAAGCCAGACCGATGAACCATCCCAGCACCAGGCACAAGTTGTATCTGCTGATCGCGGCGTTCGCGGCCCTGCCGGCATTGCCGGCCGAGCGCGATACCACGCCGGGTAGCCCGTTCATCGATATCACGGCCGCCAGCGGGCTGGATTTCGTCCACTTCAACGGCATGTCCGGAGAGTTGTATTACGCGGAGATGATGGGGTCGGGCGCCGCCTTGTTCGACTACGACAACGACGGTGACCTGGACATTTACCTGGTGCAAGGCGCAATGCTTGGCGCAGGCAAAAAGATTTCCGCGGCGACTTTCCCGCCGCAACACGAATTACCGCTGACCGATCGGTTGTACCGCAACGATTCCGGCGATGATGGCTCGGACCTGGTCCGCTTCACCGATGTCACGAAAGCCGCCGGCATCCTGGCGTCGGCTTACGGTATGGGTGTCGCTACCGGTGATTTCGATAACGACGGGCATATCGATCTGTATATCAGCAATTTCGGCCCGAACCAGCTATTGCATAACAATGGCGATGGGACGTTCACCGATGTGACCGCGGCCGCTGGCGTCGGTGATTCGGCGTGGAGCGTCAGCAGCAGTTTTGTCGATTACGATGGCGATGGCCTGCTCGATATCTATGTCGGCAATTACGTGGATTATACGATCGCCGGCAACAAGCCCTGCCGGTCGACGACCAGCGCCAGGGATTACTGCTCACCTAAGGTGTACCGGCCGCAAGCCGATACCTTGTTCCGGAATCTGGGCGACGGCAGCTTTGCCGATGTCAGCCGGGCCGCCGGCATCCGTGAAGTTAGCGGTGGCGCGCTCGGGGTGGTGGCTGCCGATTTCAACGGCGATATGGCGGTCGACATCTATGTCGCCAACGATGGTGTGCCGAACCAGTTGTGGATCAATGACGGGGAAGGCCGGTTTCACGATGAGGCGTATTTGTCGGGGGTCGCCGTGAACATGGATGGGGCGCCGGAGGCCAGCATGGGGCTGGCTGTCGCCGATTTTGACGGCGATGGCGACATGGATCTGCTGATGACGCACCTGGCGCGGGAAACCAACACGCTGTATGTCAACGATGGCAGCGGCTGGTTCGAAGACCGCACGGCGACCGCAGGGCTGGCGGGCGCCAGTTTTGCTTATACCGGATTTGGCACGGTCTGGCTCGATTACGATAACGATGGCTGGCTGGATCTGTTTGTCGCCAACGGCGCAGTCACTCGCAACCAGGAGCTGGTCGATCGCGGCGATCCCTATCCACTCGGCCAGAAAAACCAGCTTTTTGTCAACTTCGGGAACGCGCGATTCAAGCCGTTCGAGATTGCCGATGAGCCGGTCTTTGGGGTAACTGAGATCAGCCGCGGTGTGGCATCCGGCGATATCGACAACGATGGGGATATAGACCTGCTGGTAGTGAACAACGCGGGTCCGGCGCGCCTGTTGCTCAACCAGGCAGGAAACCACGCTGGCTGGATTGGTTTCAGGCTGACCGATGCCGATGGCCTTGTCGATCAGCTTGGCGCCCTGGTCACTCTCAGCGACCCGGTTGGGAATGTGCGGCTCGGGCGCACGGCTACCGATGGCAGTTACGCATCGGCGAGCGATCCCCGGCTGGTTTTTGGTCTCGGAAAAAAGGAACCCGCCAGGTACCGCGTCGATGTCGTCTGGCCTGACCGGCACCGCGAACACTGGAGCGGGCTTGACGCCGGTCGTTACCACACGCTGAAAAAGGGCAGCGGGGCCGGCGGCGAATGAGCTGGCAGCTGCGTCACCATCAGCATCCGACCGGCGTGCCCCCGGCAGGCTGGGTCCTGTTCTTGTTTGCCAGCTTAATGTTGCTGCCGGGCAAAGCCATGGCCCAGCCC
>BFAU01000195.1 GCA_008975185.1 bacterium MnTg04
CAGCCAGACAGCGCCCTCCTCCTGCCGTTCCAGCTCGCAATTCGAAGCCAGTTGTCTGGTCGCGCCACTGATCGGCAATTTCCCGACCAGCGCGGCCCAGTCCTCGTGTGCCAGCCCACCTTTTTCCGGCCCGGCAGACTCCTTGTGTGCCGAAGTTTTGCCGGCACTGCAGATGGTCGAACTGTCGCCGACCGGCATGACCTGGCCATCACCCGGCTCGGTACCGGCAGCCGGTGAAAACACCAGCATGCGAACCATCAGCATCTCAAAAGCGGCACGCGGATCGGGCAATTGCACGACGCTGACCCGGCCTTTGACCCCGATGTCATAAAAAAGCTGCACGTCTTCAGGTGCGATCAGGCCGGTCAGCTCGGCGATACCCACCGCGCCCGCGGCGGCCTCGGGCACGACCTGGGACAAAGACAAGGTCTTTAACAACCCCAACAACTGATCCAGAACGTCGCTGTAATCCGGCGCCAGCTCGTCCATGCCGGCAATGTGTGCGAGCAAACCGGGCCCATCCTTGTTGGCCAGCAAATACAACAGCTTGAGAACCTGCTCCCGGGGAATCGTGCCAAGCATAAGCCGGGTGTCGGCCTCAGTGATGTTGTCGTCGCCAAAAGCGATGACCTGGTCCATCAGGCTCAGCGCGTCGCGCATACTGCCATCGGCCGCTTCCGCCAACAGCCGTAACCCACTTGCTTCCGCCTGAATCTTTTCCTCTTTGGCGATCAGCTTCAGCCGTTCCTCGATCAACGCCACCGGCAGGCGCTTGAGATTGAACTGCAGGCACCTGGAAATGACGGTGATCGGCAGTTTTTGCGGTTCGGTAGTCGCCAACAGGAATTTCACATGCGGTGGCGGCTCTTCCAGGGTTTTTAGCAAGGCATTAAAAGAGTGCTTCGAGAGCATGTGGATTTCGTCGATCAGGTAAACCTTGTAGCGGCCCCGTGCCGGCGAATACGGGACGTTGTCAAGCAACTCGCGGGTTTCCTCCACTTTCCTGTTCGAGGCTGCGTCCACTTCGATCAGATCGATAAAGCGGCCGTCATCGATTTCCTGGCAGGATGTGCATTCGCCGCACGGTGTTGAAGCAACTCCCTGTTCGCAGTTCAGCGCCTTCGCGAAAATTCTCGCTATCGTGGTCTTGCCCACGCCGCGGGTACCGGTAAACAAATAGGCGTGGTGCAACTGATCGCGATCCAGCGCATTGATCAGAGCCCGCACGACATGATCCTGGCCGACCAGCTCAGAAAATTTCCGGGGCCGCCATTTGCGGGCCAATACTAGGTAAGCCATTATTTTTTAAGGAACTCTTCCTGGAAACATCAATAATTGCCAAAGTGGCCCGCGCCAGCCACACCCCGGCACCCGGTAGCACCGCTACCGTTGCTCCCTTCCGGGCCTGGCGGGGTTCACGGCTGACCGTCGCGAGGGAACCGACGCGGACCAGGATGAAACTCTATCCACTTGGCCAGAAATCGCAAGTAAAACACAGCCATATCGCGTGGAAAAATCATGCAGAATGATGGATATTGACCTTGGATCGATGATTTGGTCTGCCTAGCGGGCATCCGGCCCGTACGCGAGGACAGAGCGGGGAATGGAACTAACATGGCTGCACTGAAGACAAGAGAAACCAAAGCCAGCGTTGCAGCGTTTATTCGTCAAATTGACGAAGACAATATGCGCAAGAGCTGTCGCGAACTGAATGCGCTGATGAAAAAGATCACCGGCAAGCAGCCGAAAATGTGGAGCAAAGCCATGGTGGGCTTTGGCAACTACCACTATAAATATGCCAGCGGTCGCGAAGGCGACTGGTTCGTCACCGGTTTCTCGCCGCGCAAACGAGACCTGACCGTGTATATCATGCCCGGATTGGATCGTTACCAGACGCTGATGAAACACCTTGGCAAATACAGGACCGGCAGGTCGTGCCTGTATATCCGAAAGCCGGAAGACATCGACTGGAAAATACTTGCGGACCTCATCGCGAAATCGGTCCGCGACATGGCCAAAATGTATACTTGCACCTGAAGTCGTTGAATGTGGCCAGCCCCGCGCCGGGATCGTTAATGCGGATCAATAAATGATTTATCGTATCGCCGCCGATTTTTTCCTGGTTTTCCACTTCCTGTTTATCGTGTTCGTGCTGTTCGGCGGCTTGTTCACATTGAGATTCCGCTGGGCCCCCGCCATCCACATCCCCGCCGCCTCCTGGGGAGCCTTTGTCGAAATCACCGGCCGTCTTTGCCCGTTGACGACGATCGAAGTCTGGCTCCGGCGCACCGCCGGCGATTCCGGCTATAGCGAGAGTTTCATCGAGCATTATCTTTACCCGATTATTTACCCGGACGGCCTGACCCGCGATCTGCAACTGGTGTTTGCCGCCATGGTAATCCTGCTCAATGTCGCGATCTATGGCTGGGTGTTTCATCGGCGCCGGGAGTCGAGGCGACCGTAACCGCGTTAGCGTTTCTGATAACATGCTGTTTCCAATCGGGGGTAAGTATCGTGCCGGTCTCACGCCTCAAACACATAACGAGAATCGGTGTCGAACAGATGGGCGACCTGGCCGACAGCCTCGACGATTCTGAGGTATTGCGGCTGGAAAACCTGGATACGGACCTGCGCCCCCCGCAGGCAGCACTCGATTTCACCAAACAGGCGGTCGACGATGACGACGCCAACAGCTATTTGCCCTTTTTGGGGATGGATTCGCTGCGCAAGGCGGCCGCGGACCTGGTTGGAAAATCATCGGGACAGAAATACGACTGGAAAACCGAGTGCGTGATCAGCGCCGGTGGCTGCGCCGGCATCCTGAACGTTTTGCTCGCCACGCTCGAACCCGGCGACGAAGTCCTGATGACCGACCCGATCTACGTAGGATTGATAAACCGCGTGCGCCTGGCCGGCGGCGTGCCGCGCTTTGTGCCGCTGCTCCCCTCTGCGGATGGCTGGCGGCTGGATGCCGGCGCTTTGGCCAGGATCGATCCGGGACCGGTCAAGGCCGCGTTGATGATGAGCCCATCAATGCCGAGCGGCGCGGTTTTTTCCGCCGAGGAGTGGCGGGCGGTCACCGGATTCTGCCAGCGAGCCGACTGCTGGCTGATCAATGACTCGGCAATGGAACGCATTCTTTATGATGATCTTGCTGTCATTCACCCGGCATCTTTCGCCGGCATGCGCGACCGGACCATCACCGTCGGTTCAGCGTCCAAGGAGTATCGCATGATCGGCTGGCGCGTCGGCTGGGTGGTCGGGCCAACGGAGATCATCGCCGATGTCGCACGAGTCAGTATTGCCAACGTGGTTTGCCAGACCGGCATCGCGATGGGCGCGGTTGCTGCAGCGATACAAGACCCGGGCAACGGCATTCAGGCCTGTGTCGACGAATGGCAACGACGCCGAGATCTGCTATTGGATGAACTTGGCGAATACGTTGTGATTCCCCCGCATGGCGGCTGGTCGTTTCTGATTGACGTCAGTACGCTGGGTATGGACGGCGCCACCGCATCGAAGCGGTTGCTCGAACACGGGAAAATTGCGGCAACGCCGATGGTCAACTGGGGGAGCGAAACCACCAGTCGTTATATGCGGATCGTGTTTTCCAACGAGCCGATTGCACGGCTTCGCGACATCGGCGGGCGCTTCAGGAAGGCGCTAGGCTAATCGTTGCATGGCGGTGATTTTCCGTTCTCGTCGGTCACGCGATACCATTCCCAGTCGATCCCATCCGGTTCATGCGCCCAGACTTTCGACTGACGGGCATAACAACAATCTACATCGTCTTCTACCCGGCGGGCCAGTTCGGCTTTCTGAAGGCGAGCCTTTACTTTTTCGACGTCGGCATCATCGAACGTCTCTACGCCGAGGTGGTTGATCCGCTCGCCGGCCCCCGGATTTTCTATCAATACCAGTTTTAGTGGCGGTTCTGACAATGCGAAGTTCGCGTAACCCGGTCTTTCCTTGGACGGCGGAACGCCAAAGACCTTTGAATAGAAAGACTTGGCAGCCTCGATGTCTTCGACGTTCAGGGCAAGTTGAAAACGCATGATCGGTTACTCCTTAATATATCGATACCTATCGATTAGTTTACATACATATCGATGGATGTCAATATGTTCTCATGAACACGCGCACTGCTTCTGCCCGGAGCCGCCCCGCAG
>BFAU01000196.1 GCA_008975185.1 bacterium MnTg04
ATCGGCGGCACTGTTCGGGTTCCAGGCGAGAAAGCGATCAGTCACCGGGTTGCGCTGCTCGCGGCCCTGGCCAGCGGGAGCAGCGTCATCAGAGGATTCTGTCGTGGCGACGATTGCATGGCGACGCTGTCTGCGCTGCATAGCCTGGGGGTCGAGCATGCGTGGGAGAACCAGGTCTTACGCATAATTGGCAAAGGACGTGGCAGTCTGAGCGCGCCTGCGGCGGCGATTGACTGCGGCAATTCGGGTACGACGATGCGCCTGTTGTGCGGGTTGCTGGCGCCGCAAGACTTTTCCAGCACCTTGGTCGGCGACGATTCGCTGAGCCGGCGGCCGATGGAGCGGGTGGCGGCGCCGCTGCGGCAGATGGGTGCGAGAATCACCACGACCGATGGCAATTCTCCGCTGCGGATCGATGGCAATCCACGGCTCAGGGCGGCCCGGATCGAGGTCGAGGTTGCCAGCGCACAAGTCAAGACCGCGCTCACGCTGGCCGCGCTCCATGCCGATGGCGAAAGCAGGATTTCGGTCCCGGGCAGGGTCAGGGATCACACTGAGCGATTGTTGCCTTTGTTCGGCTGTCCGGTCCGCGTCGAAGGGCAGGCTACGTTGGTTTCCGGGGGCGTGGATTTACAGGCGATCGAATTCGGCGTGCCCGGGGATATTTCGGCCGCTGCATTTTTTATGGTTGCCGCCTGCCTGGCAGGTCATGGGCCTACCCGGATTGTGGATGTGGGTCTGAACCCCGGACGCAGCGCCCTGATTCGATTGTTGCAGGACATGGGCGCGCGGATCGAAGTAACGGAGCATGCCGCCGGTGCAGCGGAACCGATCGGCGAGATTCGTATCTGGCGTTCGGATTTGACCGGCGTGGATGTGCCGCGGGAACTGGTGGCGCCGGCAATAGACGAGTTTCCGGCGCTTTGCGTAGCGGCGGCGTGTGCCAGTGGCGAAACGACGATTCGGGGCGCAGGTGAATTGCGTTTCAAGGAGAGCGATCGTATCGCGACGATGGCCGTCGCCTTGCGTACCCTGGGTGTTTTTGTAGAGACCGGTTCTGACGGGCTGCTCATCCGGGGCGGTGAAATCAACGGAGGCACTGTCGATTGCGGCGGCGATCATCGCATCGCGATGGCGTTGAGCGTTCTCGGGCTGGTGTCCCGGGGTCCGTTGACAGTGATCGGGACGAAATGCATCCAGACGTCATTTCCCGGGTTTCAGGAATTGCTTGCGAAAGCGGGGGCGAACATCATTGACAACCCGGAAATACGAGTATCTGGCGAGGTTCAGTAGTGGAAGACACTGTGGACGATCAGGGCATTGCTGTAGTCGCGATCGACGGACCCGGCGGATCGGGTAAGGGAACCATTGCGCACCGGTTGGCGGCCTACCTGGGCTGGCATTTGCTGGACAGCGGCGCTTTGTACCGGCTGGTCGCGGTTGCCGCGCAGGTTTCCGCGGTCGATCTGGACGATGAAGCCGGGCTTGGCCGCCTGGCGGCCGGCCTGGAGGTCAGATTCGTCGGCAAGGCGGATGGGACCGAGCAAATATTTTTGGGCCAGACCGATGTCGCCAGCGAAGTCAGAACCGAAGAAACCGGGAAAATTGCATCGAAAATCGCCGCGATGCCGCAGGTGCGCGCGGCCTTGATGGAACTGCAAAAAAGGTTCCGCAAGCCACCGGGCCTGGTCGCCGATGGGCGCGATATGGGCAGCGTGGTTTTCCCGGATGCGCCGGTAAAAATTTTTCTCACGGCCAGCCCCGAAGAAAGGGCCCGGAGACGACATAAGCAGTTGAAGGGCAAGGGAATTGATGTTAGCCTTCCGGCCGTTTCCGCAGACATCGCGGAGCGCGATCGCAGGGATACGGAACGTGCGGTTGCACCGTTAAGGCCGGCTCCGGATGCCGAGATTCTGGATACCACCGGTCTGTCGATAAACGAAGTGGTCGAGCAGGTGAAGGAAATAGTCGCCAGGACTTTGGCCGACCGCTAAACCGGTGGCGAGAATCGCGGTGGCAATGGACGCTTTCCGAGGATTGGAGAGCATTTTTTTTGACGACGTTGCAGCAAGGATGTGGGCAACGAATTAATTGGTGGGCGCAAGCCCTTGGTATTAACAAAATGACTGAAAGTTTCGCAGAATTATTTGAAGAAAGCCTGGCTACGCAACAAATGAAGCCTGGCACCATTCTCACCGGCAGTGTCGTGTCGATTAGCCCCGAAGCGGTTATCGTACATGCGGGCCTCAAATCGGAAGCCGTGATACCGGCACACCAGTTTCGCAATGAAAAGGGTGAGATGGAGGTAAAGGTCGGCGACAAAGTCGAGGTTGCTCTCGACGCAGTTGAAGACGGATTCGGGGAAACCCGGTTGTCCCGTGAGAAGGCCAAGCGCGCCCGTACCTGGTCGCGTCTCGAAGAGTCCTTCAACAACGAGGAGATCGTCACCGGGGTGATTACCGGTCGCGTGAAGGGCGGGTTTACGGTGGAAATAGAATTTGTGCGCGCCTTCCTGCCTGGCTCGCTGGTGGATATCCGGCCGGTGCGCGATCCCAGCTATCTGGAAGGCAAGCCGCTGGAATTCAAAGTGATCAAGCTGGATCAAAAACGCAACAACGTGGTGGTTTCCCGTCGTGCCGTGGTCGAGCAGGAATTCAGCGCCGAGCGCGAGGAAATGCTCAAAAACCTGCAGGACGGCAACGTCGTCAAAGGCGTCGTCAAGAACCTGACCGAGTACGGCGCATTTGTCGATCTCGGCGGTATCGATGGTTTGCTTCACATTACCGACATGGCCTGGAAACGAGTCAAGAACCCATCCGAAGTGGTTGAGGTCGGCCAGGAAGTAGAGGTCAAGATTCTTAAGTTTGACCGTGAACGCATGCGGGTTTCGCTGGGCATGAAACAGCTCGGTGACGATCCGTGGCGCGATCTCGGGCGCCGCTATCCGCCGCAGACCCGCCTGTTCGGCAAGGTCACGAACGTCGCGGACTACGGTTGTTTCGTCGAGATCGAAGCTGGCGTGGAAGGATTGGTACACGTCTCGGAAATGGACTGGACCAACAAGAACGTCAGCCCGGCAAAGGTCGTGCACATCGGCCAGGAGGTCGAGGTCCTGGTACTGGAAATCGACGAAGAGCGACGCCGCATCTCGCTGGGCATCAAGCAGTGCCAGCCGAATCCGTGGACCGAGTTTTGCTCGAGCCACAACAAGGGCGACCGCGTCCAGGGCCAGATCAAGTCGATTACCGATTTTGGCATCTTTATCGGCCTGGACGGCGGCATCGATGGGCTGGTCCATTTGTCGGATATTTCCTGGGATATCCCGGGGGAAGAGGCCGTGCGCAATTACAAAAAGGGCGATGACCTCGAAGCCGTGATTTTGTCGATCGACCCGGAACGGGAGCGCATTTCTCTCGGCATCAAGCAGATGGATAAGGATCCGTTCTCGAGCTATCTTGCGGAAAACCCGAAAGGAACCATGGTTACCGGTACTGTTTTGGAAGTCGATGCTCGCGGCGCAGTGATCGCTTTGGCGGATGGCGTAGAAGGCTATTTGCGAGCATCCGAACTGTCGCGCGACCGCGTTGAAGATGCGCGCACGGTGCTGAAACCAGGCCAGGAAATCGACGCAAGATTCACCGGCCTCGATCGCAAATCCCGCCGGATCGCTTTGTCTGTCAAGGCAAAAGAAGTACATGAAGAGGCCGAAGCCGTACAGCAGTACCGCACGGAATCGAGTAGTGGAACGAGCCTTGGTGATTTGCTGAAAGCGCACATTTCAGGTAAGGACGACAAGTAGAAAACGGGCCGCCGGTGAAAAAAATTTCACCGGCGGTCTTGTTTTTATGACTCAGATGTTAGATAAAGACATATAAATCAAGGGCATAAAAACGGGATAAGAATGACCAAATCAGAACTTATAGAAGTCATCGCTCGTAAACAGAAACATTTACCGACCAAGGACGTCGAATTGGCAATCAAACATTTGCTCGATACCATGAGCGATGCGTTGGCCAACGGCAACCGGATAGAGATTCGTGGTTTCGGTAGTTTTTCTTTGCATTTCCGGCCGCCCAGAATCGGCCGCAATCCGAAGACCGGCGAATCGGTTGCCCTCGAAGGGAAGTATGTTCCTCATTTCAAGCCCGGCAAGGATTTGCGCGACCGGGTCAACCAGAGCCAGGACATTCCGATCCGGGGCTAGCCTGTGTTACCCGCCCGAACGGGAATTCCGGATCCCTTTATGCGGTATAAAGGATTGATTCCGGGCGAAATGTTCCTTGCCGCAAACTGTCCCAGGGTACTTTTTACGGCCGCGGCTGCGGTTTCTTCGTTATAGTTGTCCAAGTAGTGCTTTGAAAACTGACAGGCACGGATCATGTTGCGCAGAATCGTTATTATTTCCCTGGTCCTGGCGGTTGCCGCTTTTGCGGCTTTTTTCGCCAGCCTGAACCCTGCCGTTATTCCCCTCGACTTGGCTTTTGGCGAAATCGAGGCTCCTTTGACCCTGGTTCTTGTAGTCTGTCTGGCGCTTGGCTGGGTACTTGGGTTGGTCAGCGCTTCCTTCATGATTTTTCGCATGATGGCGCAACGCAGGACATTGCGCCGTTCACTGGTGCTGGCGGATAAGGAAATAGACAATCTGCGGACCATGCCGGCACCGGAAGCCGATGGTGGGTTAGCGAACCCGCAGCGTGACGCTGAAGCGGGGTTGTTGGCCAGAACCGGCAATGCTGACTGAATCCGCACTGCTGCTCGCAAGCCTTTTTATTATTGCCGCTGCTTGCGGCTGGGCATTTGCAACCTATTACCCGGGCCACAAAAAAGAGCCGCGCGAACAGAAACTCAGCGCGAATTATTCGAAGGGCCTCAATTTCCTGCTCAACCAGCAGCCCGACAAGGCACTCGAAGTATTCTTGCGCATCGCGGAAATGGATACCGAAACCGTCGCGACCCATTTTGCGCTGGGTAATTTGTTCAGGCGTCGGGGCGAAGTCGATCGTGCCATCAGAATCCATGAGAACCTGCTGAAAAGAGAAGAGCTTTCCGTCGAACACCGGGCGCATGCGGTGCTCGCTCTTGGCGATGATTTTATGCACGCGGGCCTGTTGGATCGTGCCGAGGAAAACTTTCTGGAATTGCGCCAGTTTGAGTTGTTTCGGGAAACCGCGTTGAAACGGCTGGTGTCGATCTATGAGCTGGAACAAGAATGGCGAAGAGCGATCGAAACCAGGCGTGAGCTGGAGGTCGGAAAAGTGGCTGGCCAGACGCCTGTTATTGCGCACTACTACTGCGAACTCGCGCAACTTTGTATCGACGAGGGAAAGACCGACAAGGCCAGGCGAAGGCTGCGCCGATCGAAACAGATACACAAGGACAACCCGCGCGCAATGCTGATGCGTGCCGATATTGCGCGTGATGCGAAAGATTACTCTCTGGCGATCAAGCTTTATCGAAAGCTCCTTGAGCGGGATCCTGACTTCGTCGCCGAAGTGTTGCCCCGGTTGTTGGCCTGTTACGAGGCGACAGGCGCGGCCGCCGACCTGGACAAGGCCCTCCAGGCGCTGGCCAGGAAAGGGCAGAAGAACAGGACGGCGATCGCCTATGCGGCGATCATGGACGACATACTCGATTACCCGGTGATCAAGGAGTGCCTGCGTGAATACCTGGCAAAAAACGAGGCGTTTCGCGAGTGGTTCGCTGCGTTTCAGATGAGCTCGGATGATATCGTCGCAAACCCCGACATGCTGAGACGGGTCGCCGGGATCCTGCGTAAGACCTCTGCCGATGGCCGTATGTACCAGTGTAATCAATGCGGTTACATCGGCGTTCACCTGTACTGGAAATGTCCGAGCTGCAAAAAGTGGGACACCATGCGGCCCAGCACCAGTTTCAGCATCCAGACTTAGGCACGATGCTTGTGCGACTGTACCTCCGGGCGTAGGTGAACCAGCGTCCTGCATCGGTCGGCGTTGATGTTTCGATGGGCGATGGTGGTATTTGGATTGGGGTTCGTTCGTAGTTAGGGGGGCTTTCAGTCGGAGTTTCCGCTAAGCCATTCGAACGCTCGCCCAGGATCCGCGTCCTGACTATCCGGTCTTAGTCGGCAGATTAACCAACTGCACTCTCAATGCCAGCGCGCTAGCTTGTTCTCGTCGAGTTGTTTCGGCGAAGGCGGGCGACAACTGCCCGGCATGGCATCCAGGTCATGCGCAAGAATCATTCAGGAGAATCAAGCAATGAAAAGAGCACATCTGATTACCGCTTTGCTGGCCGCGATCTGCAGTTTTCCGTTACTGGCGGGGCCGGTCGACATCAATTCCGCCGATGCGGCGACGCTGGCCAAGGAACTCAACGGCGTGGGCATCAGCAAGGCCACGCTGATCGTGGAGTATCGGAACTCTCACGGCGCGTTCAAAACCGCGGATGACCTGGCCAAGGTCAAAGGCATCGGCAAGGCGACCATCGAGAAAAATCGCGAGAACATCTTGCTTGGCAGCAAGAAAGAAACGGTGAAAAAGAAATGACCGGGATGGACTGGCGGGGCCGGCTGAGCGGCCCCGCCTGTTGCGGTTGGATTCCAGACCGCTACTTGCTGGGTTATGATCGCGCTCGGGATGCAAAACGGGCGGTCGATAGTGAACAAAGCAGTGAGGACAGCAATTTTCCCGGTAGCGGGCAGAGGAACCCGGTTTTTGCCGGTGACCAAGGCCAGTCCGAAGGAAATGTTGCCGGGCGTGGAC
>BFAU01000197.1 GCA_008975185.1 bacterium MnTg04
ATCAGCGCTCGCATGGACTACCTGCCCGATGCGGCGGACGCGTGGCAAACGCTGGCACAAGGAAACCATGCCTATGTGTCGCGTTACGCGCTGGGCCGTGATTATCACAAACTGCTCAGGCCCCGTTTGGCGAAGCTGGCGGAGCGCATCCGGCAATCCATTGGCGAACTCGGTTACCGGGTTTTCGTCGATAGCGCGCCGGTACTGGAAAAAGCGCTGGCCAGAAATTCAGGGCTCGGCTGGATCGGCAAACACACAAACCTGATCAACCGTGAGGCTGGCTCCTGGTTCTTTCTTGGTGAAATTTTTGTGGATCTGCCATTGCCGCCAGACCAGCCGGTCGCCAACCATTGTGGGTCCTGCCGCGCCTGTCTCGATGTTTGTCCGACCCAGGCGATTATCGCGCCATACCAGGTCGATGCCCGCCGCTGCATATCCTATCTCACGATCGAAAACCGCGGCGCCATTCCGATCGAATTTCGGCAAGCGATGGGCAACCGTATTTATGGTTGCGACGATTGCCAGCTGGTCTGCCCCTGGAACAAGTTTGCAAAGCTGAGCTGCGAACGGGATTTCCAGCCTCGCCATGAACTCGATCGAAAAAAACTGGTCGAGTTGTTTTCGTGGAGCGAAGAAGAGTTTCTCCGAAAGACACAAGGCAGTGCGATTCGCAGGGCTGGCTATGCGGGCTGGCTACGCAACCTGGCCGTGGCACTGGGCAATGCCGATCCTTCGAATGAGGTCATCGCCACCCTCAATTCACGCAAGGACCACCCGGATGAGATGGTCAGGGAACACATCGAATGGGCGCTGGAAAAACAGATTTCCGGAAAAACCCTGCATAAATCGTCGGGTAATATGTAAAAAACGGACCTGCTTCAAAGAAAATCCCTGAAATCCCTTTATTCTCCAATGATGGACGAGGACTTATGTCGCGAGGCTCATGCCCCGCGGATGGCATAAGCTGTTTTGTACTTAAGTACATGTTTAGGAGGACCCGGTGGCTGCATCAACCAGCGCCTTATATCGTATGCTTTCCAGCAGCATGCAACTGTTCCAGGGAGTAGACCCGGAACTCGTGTCGTCCTGCCTGCAAGACACGGAGAGACTGGACCTGAAATCCGGCGAGGTGCTGCTCTCTCCGGATAAGGAAAACGACAAGGTTTACCTGATCCTCAGCGGCAGCCTGCAAGTTCACCTAAACAGTCTCAGCAATGCGCCCCTGACCAAACTCCCGCAGGGCTCATGCGTCGGCGAAATGTCGATAATCGAGAACCGGGACCCGTCTGCCTATGTGGTCGCGGCAGAAGACAGCCACCTGGTGGTCATCGGTCACCAGTTACTGTGGACCTTGATCAACACCTCGCATGACTTTGCCAGAAACCTCCTGGTCGTGCTGTCGTCACGGGTCCGTTTCGACAACCAGGTCATCGTGGACAATGTCGGCGCCCTCAAACAATTCGAGCGCAACGCGATAACCGACGCCTTGACCAACCTGAAAAATCGCCACTGGATGGAAGACATGTTCAGACGCAAGATCAAACGCTGTCAGACCGATACCGACCCGGCCTCCCTGGGAATCGTCGATGTCGATTATTTCAAGCGCTTCAACGACCGTTATGGGCACCTTGCCGGCGATGAAGCACTTTGCTTCGTCGCGGACTCCCTGCGTGGCCAGTTCCGGCCAACCGATATGATCGCGCGTTATGGCGGTGACGAATTCGTGGTTTTGCTGCCGGACACGAAAATAGAGCAAGCGTTGCAGTGTGGCGAGCGGGTCCGCAAAGCCGTTGAGGAAGGCGACCCTCTGGGCGACCAGGGCCCGCCGTTCAAAGTCACCATCTCAATTGGTTTCTCCGAGATGCAACCGGGCGACGTGCTGGAAACATTATTGCAGCGAGCCGACTCCGCGCTTTACAAGGCCAAGCTCAGCGGCCGTAACCAGATCGCCGGCTAGCAGGCTGCCGGACACTCAGGTGTTTGTCGCGAGGCTCCCGGGAAAAGCTCAGGCCGCCTGCACCGGAATCGTGTTTGCGGTACGCGTGATCTCGTTATGCTCGTTCAGATAAACCAGCCGCGGCCGGTGCGCCCTGGCCTCCTGCTCGGACATCGCCGCGTAGGTGCAAATAATCAGGCGATCGCCGGGGGACGCCTTGTGGGCTGCCGCTCCGTTGACCGATACGATTTTAGATCCGCGCTCCGCCCGAATCGCATAGGTCGTAAAGCGCTCACCGTTCGCTATGTTATAGATCTGAATTTGCTCATACTCCGTGATGCCGGCGGCATCGAGCAGATCCGTATCGATTGCGCATGAGCCCTCATAATCGAGCTCCGCATGGGTAACGCACGCTCGGTGCAGTTTTGCGGTCAACAAGGTGAGCTGCATTCAGGTCTTCCTGTCATATGTTATGGCCGGGCGCACGCCGGGTACGCAGGCAAGGGGCCTGGGCGCAAAATTTTACCCACGGTCCCGGGCGACTTCAAGCGATTATAACGAAAACAACAGGTTATCGATCAAGCGAGTTTCGCCAAGGCAAGCGGCAGTCAACAGCGCCAGTTCCCGGTCTTGTTCGCCCACTACCGACAGGTCGGTGGCCCGGCGCAACTCGAAATAGATCGGCCGGAAACCTGTCGCGGCAAGGTTTGCAACCGCCCGCTCGAGTATCTGCGCACGAGCTGGCGAGCCGGCTCTGATCGACTCCGCGGCCGCCTGCAGTTCGGCATAAAGGCATGGCGCGACCGCCCTTTCCTGTGCATTCAGATAACGGTTGCGCGTGCTCATTGCCAGGCCGTCCGCTTCCCGGCAGGTCGGTCCACCGAGTACATCAACCGCCAGACCCCGCTCGGCCACCAGTCGGCGTATCACCAATAGC
>BFAU01000198.1 GCA_008975185.1 bacterium MnTg04
GGTAAATCACTTTAATGTCGTTCTCAAGGATTTGCGTAATGAGGGGGCGGGCTCCCTGATTTTGACCGTGGACAAATTTTGTCGGTCCAAAGGGCATGAAATGATCATCCCAATCGCTGGTCTCCAATGTTTTGATAATGTCCGCCCGATCGTCGGAAGCCGCTCTTTCCAAAGCGTCCGCCAGAAGCATGGTAGCTTCGTAGGTGAGGAACAGTTCGTAAGTGAAGAACAGCCCGCTTTCCTCTACTTTTTTGCGCAGATCCAGCGCCGACTGCTTTCCCGGATCGTACCAATGATTGCAATCCATTATATAGCGCGCGGTTTTCGGAAATTCCTTGAGGAATTTGTAACTTGAGGCGGTACCGCCGAGTACCGAGTAGATGGCCATTGGCCGGACCCGGTACTGCGACAACGTGCGTATCAACAGGATGTACTCATTATAATAACTAGCCGGAATAACGATATCTGGCTTATGTGCCCGAATTTTGAGAACGATATTGTTGAAGTCTCGAGTTGGGTTTGGGTGCCGGATCACCTCGAGAACCTCGAAACCCGCTTTCGGCAGTTCCTCAGAAAGCAACATCGCCGTACCGGTTCCGAAGAGTGATTCCTCGTGAATGATCATTGCCGTTCTGGCAGGTCGGCCTGCGGTATCATTGATTTTGACGAGGCTTTCGACCGCCGCTCGCGCGACGGTTCCATAACCCGGACAAAAGCGAAAAGTATTGGTCAGCCCGCGGTTGACAATCTGATCCGAGACACAAACATCGACAACGTGCGGAATACCATGACGTGCTGCCCGTTGCGTCGTCGCCAGGCCAATAGAACTGCCATAGGCACCGATGATTGCTGCAACACCGGCCTCATTCATCTTTTCGACTTCAGCCGCTCCCACATCCGGTCTGGACTGGGCATCTCCCAGGATCGGCTCAAGTGTGGCCCCGCCCATTGAGCGGATTCCGCCATTGCGATTGATCTCCTCAATCGCCATCAGCGCGCCTGTTCGGCACTGGCTGCCCGAAAACGCCAGGAAGCCAGTGACCGGATGGATGAGACCAATTCTGATCGATGTCCTCGCTCGCACGATCGTCGGAAAAACAAGTGCGGTGGCGCCCGCCAAAAATGCGCCCGCAGCTCCGGCGACGAAGTGTCGGCGCGTTATAGACGTCAATTTGCGTTTGCCTTCCGGCATTGCCCTAACATTCTTTCGCAATCCGTGGCTCCCAAAGATTCTATGTGGTCGGTGACCACCTCTTGCGTTCTTCTCCTTCGACCCGCGTTAGATCCATGCGGAACTGGTAACGATCGGGCCGGTAAAGGGCGACGATATATTCCACCGGCCGTTCAGTCTGGTCGCGAACGACACGTGAAATCCGCAACAGCGGCGCCCCGATTTCAACAGCCAGCGCCTTTGCAGCAAGCGCATCGGCGCCGGTGGCCGTAATCGTTTGCTCGGCGCTTGAGACGACGACACCGTCACGCTCAAGAAGCACAAGGAGCGGTTTGGTCGCAACATCTTTTTTACTGTAAGAGCGCCCGACGTCCTCGGGCACCCAGGTTGTCAGATAAGAAAAAGGTCCGCCTTCCAGCCGCCGGACCCTGATCGCATGCTGGACAATCGCGCCCGGTTCGCAGTTTAGCGCCAGCGCAACGTGGCTCGGCGCCTCCTCATAGTCAAAACTGAGGAGTTCCACTTCGGTCTTCAGACCCATGGCCAACAGATCCTCGAAAAGTCCCTCCACCGAGTAGTGAACCGGTAAGCTCGCCGTTCGATGGCTCACGCTCGTACCCCGGCCCCTGCGCCTGACAACGAGGTTTGCAGACGCAAGTTCGTCCAGGGCACGTTTCGCTGTAATTCTCGATACACCGAAAATTCTGCAAATTTCATTCTCGCTCGGCATGGCAGACTCGAACGCATAAGTTCCATCGGAGATTCTGTCTCTGAGGATCAGAAAAATCTGGTGATAGAGCGGCGTCGGCGAGCTCTCGTCGATTGGGGGGAGTTTCGTACTATCGAAGCGTTCGCTTGCCACCGTTTGACACCTTTTGACGCCTTGGCCATTATGCCTTGCAGTTGGCGCACTCGTGTTTTCGCCGCTACTTCCACTGCTCTCCCTGCAAACGCTATAATGCTATATCAACAAGTCAGATCATAGTCTTTTTTTTTCAGGCAAGGGAATTAAATGCCCGTTATCAACATCACCCTAATCCACGGCTACGATGAGGAATTTCGCCGACGGTTCTCTGAAAGGGTCACGAACACAGCTCGCATGCTCACCGGCGCACCAGCGGACGGGGTAACCATCGTTATCAACGAGGTCGATCGCCGAAGCTATATGCGCGGACGATTGAACCGAACACCGGGCACACCGCCAATACCGCCGGCAGAAATCGCGCTGTCATTCCTTGCGGCGATGGAAGAACGCGATCTGGAAAGCGCGCAGAGTTTTCTTGCCGAAGATTTCACCATGACTTTTCCGGGCGGTGCGCGATTTAGTTCTGTCGAAGAACTCATCGACTGGTCGAAGGACCGCTACCGGTCCATCAAAAAAACGATCGAGGATGTCCACGAAGTACCCGAGGAAGAAGGCGCCATAGCGTATTGCTCGGGCACACTGGCAGGCGAATGGCCCGATGGTTCGCCCTTTTCCGGGATTCGTTTTGTCGACAGATTTGCGGTCCGGGACGGAAAGCTCGCCGACCAGCAGGTTTGGAATGATCTGGCGGAGGCTCGTTAAGGGGCTGAGATCGAATTTCGCTTGGGCTGCTCGCTACTGATGTGCGATGAACTCAACGAGGAAGAAAGTAATGAATGCCCCACTGACCGGTTACCGCGTGTTGGATATGAGCCGAATACTGGCTGGCCCATGGGCGACTCAGGTACTGGCAGATCTCGGAGCAGAAGTGATCAAAGTGGAACGCCCGGGTGTTGGCGATGACACGCGACACTGGGGACCACCATACCTCAAGGATGCCCAAGGCAAAGAAACGTCGGAATCGGCATACTTCATGTCCGTCAATCGTGGAAAAAAATCGATCGCCATCGACATCAGGCATCCTCAAGGCCAAGCGCTCATTCACAAGCTGGCCGCGGCTTCCGATGTGTTCCTGGAGAATTTCAAGGTCGGCACGCTAAAGAAATATCATCTCGATTACGACACACTCAAATTGGTTAATCCAAAACTGGTTTACTGCTCAATCACCGGGTTCGGACAGTACGGCCCTTACGCAAACCGCCCGGGTTATGACTTCCTGATACAAGGCATGGGCGGGCTGATGAGCATCACCGGCGAACCCGACGAAAGTCCCGGCGGAATGCCTACCAAAGTGGGCGTCGCGGTTACGGATATTATTGCCGGACTTTATGCAGCAATTGGCATACAGGCGGCATTGCTCGAGCGAGAAACATCGGGAGCAGGCAAGCACATCGATTTGGCGTTATTCGATACTTGCGCTGCAATCCTGGCGAACCAAGCAACAAATTACCTGATTGGTGGCCAGGTACCGGAACGAATGGGCAACGCACACCCCAACATCGTGCCCTATCAAACATTTGCTGCTTGCGACAACCACATCATCATCGCCGTCGGCAATGACAATCAGTTCCGGTCGTTGTGTCACGTAGTGGGCATGCCATCGCTTGCGGATGATGCGAAGTACGCAACCAATCAGGAACGAGTTCGAAACCGGAAGCAACTGTGCCTTAAACTGGCTGCAATCATCGCTCAAAAGAGCAGTGAGTTCTGGCTGGATGCTTTGGAGAAGGCAGGCGTTCCATGTGGGCCGATAAACACGATCGACAAGGTATTTGAAAGCCCACAAATCAAGGCGCGTAATATGCTAGTTAGCGTTGAACATCCGCTTGCAGGCAAAGTGCTCTTGCCGGCAAATCCGATCAAATTTTCTGGCACAGAGGAACGAGTACCCGCCGCACCTCCGGTCCTGGGGGAATCGACCAAGGATGTGTTGAAGTCGGTTGCCGGTTATTCACAGGCGAAAATTGACCAGTTGATCAAAGACGGGGTCGTGATGGATTGATCGGCAGGCAGCCCAACAGACCTCCAACATCCTGGTCACTCATTGAAAAGGCGCAGGACGATTTGCGCAAGGCGGAGCTATCCTGCGAACACGTGGTCGCTGATGCCGACCTGTTTGATGAAAAACTGGCCTTCGAGCTGAAAGCCAGTCAGCATCGAGAAGTGACCACGGATTCCTATTGATGGCGGTGCCCATTCATTCTTAGTACGCTTCTCGCTGTTGCGGAAAATTCTATTAGGTAATTGTTGTGGGGATACTGCCCGGACTTGCGTTGGCACTGACCCTGGCCCTCGGAGGCCAGTTCCTGTCTGAACTGATCGGCGTCAGCTGGATGGGGCTGCCAAAAAGCCCGATTAGCGCCATCATGATGGCGATCCTGCTCGGGATACTGATCCGCAACACCATCGGTTTGTCGGCAAGCTTTCAACCGGGGGTACGCTTCGGCCTGGTGCGCGTCCTGCGCGCAGGAATCGTATTGCTAGGTATCCGCCTCAGTCTAGGCGAGGTCGGCGAAATCGGGTTGCAGAGTCTGCCGGTGATCATCGGTTGCGTTGCCGCCGCGCTGCTGATCGTGACCTACTTCGGGCGCAAGGTGGGGCTGAGCGCTAAACTCGGTACCTTGATCGCGGTCGGCACCAGCATTTGCGGGGCGACCGCGATCGTCGCCACGGCGCCGGCCATCGGCGCGCACGATGACGAGGTCGCCTATTCCATCGCCTGTATCACGCTGTTCGGTGTCGTGGCCATGCTGGTCTATCCGTTCGCCGCCCACTGGATGTTCGCAGCCGACCCATTCGCCAGCGGCTTGTTTCTCGGTACCGCGGTACACGAAACTGCACAAGTCGCCGGCGCCGGCCTGGTCTATCAGCAGTATTACAACAACTCGCTGGCGCTCGATGTCGCAACGGTGACCAAGCTCGTGCGCAACCTGGGGATGTTGATCGTTATCCCGTTGATGAGCATCGCCTACCACCGGAGCGCGACCGACGCCGGCGAAGTGCCGAAGTGGTGGACGATGATCCCGTTATTCGTCGTTGGCTTTGCAGGCATGAGCCTGTTGAGAACGGTTGGCGACATGGCTGAGCCGGCGCTGGGCTTCCTGCAGCCGGAACAGTGGCGCAACTTTGTCACCCACACGAATAAGATCGCGGAAATCTTCCTGGCAGTCGCCATGGCCTCGGTCGGGCTGGGCACGAGCATCAAAGGGCTACGGAGCATCGGCATGAAACCGCTGGCCGTCGGTCTGTTTTCCGCGCTGCTGGTCGGTGGCGTCAGCGCTGCACTCATCGGCATCTTGTATTGAGAACATGTACACCGATTTGCGTGGCGACGACTGAAAACCGCTGCTGTTGCACTTTTCCAGGCAGAATCAGGCTAACCTCACCCAAGTACCGGTATCAATAGGATCTGGCCTGCTCGGCCGGTCATTCGGTTCCTATGTCTGATTCCTTCATTTCCGTGCCCGGCGCAATGTGTACATGGACTGTAAGTCCCGTGTAGGGCCCGTGTAAGCCCTGTCTGGCTATGGTGAACCCACAAAATCACCAACCGGAGAACAGCCATGATGTACGAACAGCCACAATACGAAATCGAAAACAGTGTTATCGCCCCGGGCATCGCCTACGCATCGTTTTTGATCAGCCTGATCGTCTGGATCGCTTGATCGACCGGTCGTGTCCGTGCCGCCGCGGCACGCCGCCAAGACCGCCGGTCAAACCCTGAAACGCGATACCGGGCAGCGAAAACCCGTTATTAGGGCCCTCGGAAGCCGGCGAATCGAGACAATCAGCGGTCACGCTTCCAAGACAAGGGGTATACTTGCCATTCACCGCTGAAGAACAAAGGCAGTCCCAATGAACGACGCGGTCGACTACCTGATCGAAATTCACGATCTCCACTACTCGCGGGGATCGATGCAAATTTTCACGGGCCTGAATCTCCGCATTCAGCGTTGCCAGATTACCGCCATCATGGGACCGAGCGGAACCGGCAAGACAACGCTGTTGCGGCTCATTACCCGGCAGCTGATACCCGATCGCGGAACGATCCTGATCGACGGGATCGACATTGCCACCCTCAATCAAAAGGGCTTGTACCGCCTGCGGCGGCGTTTCGGCGTGCTGTTTCAAAATGGCGCGCTGCTGACTGATTTGAGCGTATTCGAAAATGTCGCATTTCCCTTGCGCGAACATACCAACCTGGCAAATCGCCTGATACGTCACGTCGTCCTGACCAAGCTTCATGCGGTCGGACTGCGTGGCGCGGCCGATATGATGCCGGCACAGTTATCGGGTGGGATGGCGCGCAGGATTGCACTGGCCAGGGCGATGGTGATGGATCCGGACATATTGATTTACGACGAGCCGTTCGTCGGGCTTGACCCGATCTCGATGGGTGTCATCGTGCGCCTGGTCCGCAAGATGAATGATGCGCTGGGGGTCTCCAGTATCCTGGTCAGCCACGATGTGCAGGAGATCGCGGCAGTAGCAGACTGCAGTTATCTGTTATCGGATGGCAAGGTTGCCGCGTCGGGCAGTCCGGACGAGCTCAGCAATGCCCCGTCCGAACTGGTCAGGCAATTCATGCACGGCATGGCAGACGGGCCGGTTGCGTTTCATTTCGATGCCCCGGATTACGCAGACCAACTGCTCGGACGGGACGCCGAGTAATTGATAATGTTCAGGGAACTTTACGATTCCTTTCTCGAATTCCTGCGTACCTTTGGTGCGTTGCAGTTATTTTTTCTGCGTCTGCTCGTAAATTCACCGGCAATTTTGCTGCGCCGGTTCGGACTGGTCGTACACCAGGTCTATAACACCGGCGCGTTGTCGCTGGTGATCATCATGATCTGCGGCTTTTTTGTCGGTGGGGTACTCGGTCTGCAAGGCTATGCAAACCTCTCGAAGTTCAATGCCGAGGATTCAACCGGCACGTTTGCGGCATTTTCGCTGCTG
>BFAU01000199.1 GCA_008975185.1 bacterium MnTg04
GAAGACTCCGACAATAACGATATCGAGCGTAGTCGTTCCGACCTGGCACGCGACGCGTTTCTTTTGCAAGGCAAGTTGCTCATCGACGGGTTTCGCGACCTGCTCCTGGTTCCCGTTTCCATCGTCGCGGCGCTGATCGACCTGGCATCGGGCGAAAAACCGGCCGGCCGGCGTTTCTATAGCGTCGTGCAACTGGGCCGCCGCTCGGAGCACTGGATAAACCTGTTCGGCGCGGCCGACCGCTCGCCCCATGAAAATCGATGGAGCCATGGCGAGGAGAGCAGCCGGCTCGATGATCTCGTCGAACAGGTCGAGAAAGTCGTGAAAGACCAATACGCAGAAGGTGGCGTTACCGGCTCGGCCAGGAAAGCCCTGAACAAAGCACTGGATGTGCTGAATGAAAATGTCGCCAGGAGACAAAGAAAGAGTGCCGGCGGTGACTGAGCCGATTGCCAGGAACCCGGATTACCGGCAAATGACCGAGCAGGTTTTCCTGGCTGCACCGTTCGTGCGGCCGCACAATAGTAAGCGATCGATTAACGCACAGTCAGGCAGGGCATATTGAGCGAAGAAAATTCGTCAGACAAATTTGTGCCCGCGCTGGGGTTTTCCTGGCTGACACGGATTTACGATCCTGTCGTTGGTCTCACCACCCGGGAGCAAAGGTTCAAAAGTGCACTGCTTGCCCAGGCCGGTCTGGCGGCGCCCATGGAAGTCCTTGACCTGGCATGCGGTACGGGCACTTTGGCGATTCGGGCGAAACGACAACATCCCGGCTGCGAAATAACAGGCATCGACGCCGACGACCGGATATTGAAAATTGCCCGCGGAAAGGCGAAAAAAGAAGGGCAGGCGATTAATTTCCAACAGGGTTTTTCCACCAAACTGCCGTTTCGCGATCGACATTTCGACCGCGTTCTGTCCAGCCTGTTTTTCCATCATCTGCTGCCGGATGCGAAGCAACTGACTTTTCGGGAGGTCCACCGCGTTTTGAAACCGGGCGGACAACTGCATATCGCCGATTGGGGTAAGCCCGGTTCGTTCCTGATGCGCGGGCTGTTTTATTTTATCCAGCTTCTGGATGGTTTCGACAATACGCGTGACAACGTTCAAGGCCGTTTGCCGGAACTGATGCGGCAGGCGGGTTTTCGGAACGTGACCACCGGTCGTGAATTCTCGACCATGTTCGGCACCATGACCTTGTATAGCGGTCAAAAATAGTTTCCGCTGCCTTGGGCCGGCGTCAGCAACGCCGCTTTCACATGGGTCTTTTCCGGTCTGCTCCGTCTAGTCTGACTTGACCGGACGCGATGAGCTATGTGTATGAATAATCAGCCATTTTCCGTTCACATGCCGGAACAAAAATGTCTGATAGCCGCGATTGTGTATCACCCGCCGGTCACGCTTTACCGTCGCTTTGACTTCGACATTGGCGATGGCCCAGGCGAAATCGCCCTCGAAATGAGTTTCGATATTCGAAAAATTCAACTCAAGGCTATCGAGAGCGTCACCTTCGGGTTCCACATGATGTTCGATCAAGTCTGTGAGGCCCTCATTCTGCCCGCCCGATTCAATGTAACGCGCACCTTCGAAGTCCAGGAAATGCTCCCAAAACGGTTGCCCGTCTGCCTGTTCCCAGCCCTTTTCCACCGCATCGATAATCGCGACAAGCGCCGCTGAATCGTCCTCTTGCGCTTTTGCATTCAGCGAAAAAGACAAAAGACCGAAAAGTGCAATGATCGCGAAACAGTTGATAGAAGTTCGAATATTCAATGAGGTCTCCAGTTTCAGGGTAGTTTGCCGTCCCGTTCTATGTCATGCCGGGTATGTGTCATCGAAAAAAGCGGCATCGATCCGATCGATTTCTAGAACCACGCGCGAAGCCCAATCACCAACTGTGTTTCAGAGGTGCTTTCGCCGGCGGTTCTCGCGAAATCGGCCGTATTGCCAAACAATCTCGACCAGTTGACGCCTATATAAGGGGCAAACTCACGGCGAATCTCGTAGCGTAACCGCAGGCCGGCCTCTATGTCTGACAGACCCGAGCCGATACCTGTGATCGAATCGTTTTTACCATACAAATTGATCTCGATGTCTGGTGTGAGAATGAGGCGCTGTGTAAGAAGCAGTTCGTATTCAGCCTCAAATCGAAGCGCCGTGCGCCCCGATTCACCGATAAACAAGGCTGCATCGATATCGAAAAAGTATGGTGCCAGCCCTTTGACTCCAATGACCGCCCAACTTCGGCTGGGCGAAGGTTCGAAATCGTAGCGCACGCCAAGCTGAAAATCCCAGTACCTGTCTATGGCCTTGCTATACAGGAATTGCAACTCGGCGTCGTCGGTATTGCCCCCGGTACGTTCGCCTTTTGTCTTGAACCAGAACTTGTCGAGGTCTTTACCCAGCCAGCCTTCCACATCCCAGGAAAAAGTGTCGCCGCCGGTTGCATCGCGCATTTCCACTTGATCGAGGATGACCGTCAATAAAAGCGGATCATCTCCGGCGTCGGCCGTGGCATGGTCCGCGGCGGACAGCCAGATCACCGCGGCCAGAATGGCTGTGCCTGCGAATCCGCGCGCTTTTTGACTAATCATCTAGCTCACCCGAACTTCGCGAAACATACCCGGCATGTGATAAATCAGATGGCAATGAAAAGCCCATCCGCCCATCGCATCGGCGGTCACCAGATAACTGATCTTGGACCCCGGCTGTACAATTACCGTGTGCTTGCGTGGTATGAAATCGGGCTCGCCTGTTTCCAGGTCGCTCCACATCCCATGCAAATGAATCGGGTGCGTCATCATCGTGTCGTTAACCAGGTTTATCCGGGCACGCTCGCCGTAGCTAAGCCGGAGTAGTTCCGCATCGGCAAACTTGATGCCGTTGATGGACCACATATACCGACTCATATTGCCCGTGAGATGCAACTCGATTTCACGGCCGGGGTCCCTGGGGTCGCGTGTTCGCTCAAGGCCCCGGATATCCGCATACGTCAATACGCGTCTGCCGTAAAGACGCTGGTGATCGCGCAGACCAATACCCGGGTCGGACAGACCGTCTTGCGGGGTTTGCGCACGCATATCGACATTGGGCCCGAATTCCGAGGCAATATGCGTGATCTCGCGCTTGCTGCCGTATCCGGCAGGGTCAGGCGCCTGGCTGCCCTTCTGGGCCACTACCTGCATGCCGCCCATGTCGTGCTTGCTGCCGTTCATACCGCCCATGCCGGACATGCTGCTCATGTCGTGCTGGCTGTGATCCATGCCGCCCATGCCCATATCTCTGTGACCCAAAAGGGCCGGTGGATCCATTGACGGCACGTCGGCTGCCCAATCGGCATGCGGGCTCAGTATTCCTCTTGTATAACCGGTTCGGTCGATACTCTGCGCGAAAATCGTATAAGCGCTGTCGGCGTTGGGCTCGACAACTACGTCATAAGTTTCCGCAACGCCGATGCGAAATTCGTCGATCGATACCGGTTCGATGTTCTGGCCATCGGCGGCGACCACCTTCATTTTCAGCCCGGGGATTCGCACATCGAAAATCGTCATGGCGGCGGCATTGACAAAACGAAGCCTGACTTTCTCACCCTGTTCAAACAGGCCGAGCCAGCCATCTTCCGGCGTAGCGCCGTTCATCAGAAAGGTATAGGTATATCCGGTTACATCCGACAGGTCGCGGTCGCTCATCCGCATCCGGTTCCACATCGCGCGGTCACGCCGCGTCTGGGCCAAGCCCTTTTCCTTGATGTCTCGCCACAAATCGCCGGCAGTTCGCTCACGAAAATTGTAGTAATCGCTTTGTTTCTTCAATTTGGCGTAGATTCTTTCGGGTTTCTCATCGCTCCAGTCGGATAGCACGACCACGTAGTCTCGGTCATAGGCGACAGGGTCCGGGCGCTTCGGTTCGATGACGATGGCGCCATACATACCGGTTTGTTCCTGAAAACGCGAATGGCTGTGATACCAAAAAGTACCGTTTTGCCGCACATCGAATTGGTAGGTAAAGGTTTCTCCAGGTTTGATGCCGTCGAAACTGATGCCTGGCACGCCGTCCATATTTGCCGGAAGAATTATCCCGTGCCAATGAATGGACGAGTCATGCGCCAGGTGGTTCGTTACGCGCAGCGTCACGCGGTCACCCTCACGCCAGCGCAGGATCGGCCCGGGTACAGAGCCGTTGAATGTGGTAGCGGGCCGTTCCCTGCCGGTGTAATTGACCGTCTTGTAGCCAATATCGATGTCAAAACTCGTGCCGCGCAGATTAGGAACCGGCTGTCGGGTCGAGGTGGCCGCAAACAACGACCTTGTCGGTAGCCCAAGACCCAGCAACGTGGCACCCGCAGCCGCGCCGGTCACAAACCTGCGCCGCGAAATGAGCGCCCCCGGTAAAACGATACGCTTTGCGTCAGTCATAATATTTTCTCGAGTTTTCCCCGTCAGTGTTCGTGGGTGCCGTGGTCGTGCTGATCCGCCTGCGCAGCTGATTCTTCGTGATGGCCCATGCCGGCCGCGCTGACCAACATCGCCTCGTAGGCATCCGAATCCAATTCCGGCAATGTAACCAGGAACGCGATGACAGGCCACAGCTCGTCATCCCCGTGCGTCTTGCCCCAGGCGGGCATCCCGGTCATCTTGATGCCATTCTTCGTTACCCAGAAAAGTTCGGCGGCAGTCATTTCTTTTGCCGACTCTGCAAGGTCCGGCGCCGGCGGGTTCAGGCCCAGGCCCATCGCCTCTGGATCCCGGCCCGGCGCGCCATGACAAGCTGCGCACATGGATTCGAAATCACCGATACCCGCGAGCGCCAGCGTATTGTCTTTATGCCTGGGAACCTCGATCGCTTTGGCACGGCGTTCAATCGAGGCATGCGATGTCGTCGATAACAACCACGAAACAAGACTGCTGTGAGGCGAATTCGCGCTGACATCGTAAAGCCCGGAATGGGCGAAGCCGACGACGGCGAGCAGGCCGACGACGAGTGTGATAGCGAGTATTGCGAATATTTTCATGGTTTCCTCACTTGATACCGAAGTGTCTAAGACGCAATGCATTGGCGATTACGGATACCGAGCTGAACGACATCGCCGCCGCCGCAATCATCGGACTGAGCAAAAGTCCGGACACCGGGTACAAAAGGCCCGCTGCAATCGGTATGCCCAGTGCATTGTATGCGAACGCAAAAAAGAGGTTTTGCCGGATGTTCTTCATCGTGGCGCGACTCAGCGACCGCGCCGTCGCAATGCCGCGCAGGTCGCCCTTGACCAGGGTCACCGCGGCGCTCTCCATGGCCACGTCCGTACCGGTCCCCATCGCGATGCCTACTTGCGCCTGCGCCAACGCCGGGGCGTCGTTCACCCCGTCACCCGCCATGGCGACGATGTGGCCGTCAGCCTGGAGTTCTTTTACGACAGCCACTTTCTGATCGGGCAACACATCGGCGATCACCCGCTCCAACCCCAATTCTTGAGCGACCGTGTTCGCCGTTTTCGCGTTATCGCCCGTCAACATGACGATCGACACCTTTTCGTCATGAAGTTGCCGGATCGCATCGTGAGTGGATGCTTTGATAGGGTCTGCGACGCTAATGACACCGGCGATCGAATCATCGACGATCACAAACATAGCGGTCTCCCCCTGCGCCCGACGCTCATCGGCGCGCCGCGCCAGGTCCCCGGGGTCGACGCCGCGATCGCTCAACAATGCGGCATTGCCGATCGCGGTCAGGTGTCCGTCAACGGTGCCCAGGACACCTTTACCGGTGATGGATTGAAAATCCTGGACGCCCGTCAGCTCGATACCCTGTTTTTCAGCATAGGCGACAATGGCCTCGGACAAGGGATGTTCGCTGCCCCGTTCAAGGCTGGCGGCGAGTCCAAGCACGGACGCTTCTTCCCACCCGTCCGCGCACAACACGGCTGCCACTGCCGGTTTGCCGATGGTTAAAGTACCGGTCTTGTCGACGACGAGCGTGTCGACATCGCGCATGAGTTCGATCGCCTCGGCATTTTTAAACAACACGCCCATACCCGCCCCTCGACCGGTCGCCACCATGATGGAGATTGGCGTCGCCAGGCCCAGGGCACAGGGACAGGCAATGATCAATACTGCGATCGCGTTGATGAGCGCATAGCTCATGCTCGGGTCCGGGCCCCAAATGGCCCACACGACGAAGGTGGCTATCGCAACGACAATGACAATCGGCACGAAATAACCCGCGACGGTATCGGCCAGTTTCTGAATCGGTGCGCGGCTGCGTTGTGCCTCCGCCACCATTTGCACGATTCGCGAAAGCAGGGTATCGGCGCCGACTTTTTCGGCCCGCATGACCAGGGTGCCCGTTCCGTTCACTGTGCCGCCCACCACCTTGTCGTTGGCCTGCTTTTCGACCGGCATCGGCTCACCGGTCACCATGGACTCATCGACCGAGCTGTGGCCATCGATCACAACGCCGTCGACCGGCACTTTTTCGCCGGGGCGAATGCGCAGGCAAACGCCCGGTATGATCACTTCTATCGGAACGTCTTCCTCGTCGACAGACACCGACACCCGCCGCGCGGTCTGTGGCGTCAGGCCGAGCAGGGCCTGGATCGCCGCACCGGT
>BFAU01000200.1 GCA_008975185.1 bacterium MnTg04
TGCCAAGTTTATTCTTGAATTGGTCAACCGCGTCCCTGAGCGCTTTTGCATCGGCCCCATCGATGCGCCGGGCCAGCACCTTCACTCCGCGCACATCCACCGCCTCGCTGACCGGGTCCGCGCCCTGCCCGCTGGCCAGTTGACCCCGCAGCGTGGTTAGATCTTTTTCGAGCTGGCGGTTGCGCTCGACCAGGTTGCGCACCTTGCCGGCCAGTTCCCCGCGCGATGCCTTCAACATTCCCGCCAGCGCATCGATTGCATCCTCTTCCGCCTGCAACCAGGCCATGGCGCCCTCGCCGGTCACTGCTTCGATTCGGCGGACGCCGGAGGCCACGCCGGTTTCCTGGGTAATCTTGAAAAAACCGATATCGCCGGTACGCCGAACGTGGGTTCCGCCACACAACTCGGTGGAAAAATCGCCCATGCTCATGACCCGCACCCGGTCGCCGTATTTCTCGCCAAACAAGGCCATGGCGCCGGCGCCGATCGCATCGTCATAGCTCATGGTCCGGCTCTGCGCCTTAGTGTTTTTCCGGATTTCGAGGTTGACCCAGCTCTCGATCTCCACCAGTTGCTCCGCACTGAGCGGCTCAAAGTGCGAGAAATCGAAGCGCAGCCGGTCGGGTGCGACCAGCGAGCCTTTCTGGGATACATGGTCGCCGAGCAAAGTTCGCAATGCGGCATGCAACAGGTGGGTGGCCGAGTGATTCAAGACTATGTCATTGCGCCGCCCGGCATCGACCGCGGCAGAAAGCTGATCGCCTTTGTCGATGCTGCCTTTGACGACCGTGCCGTCATGCACGATAGCATTGCCCGATTTTCGGCAATCCTCGACTCGAAACTCGACGCCTTTTGCGCTCAGCACACCCGTGTCACCGACCTGACCACCGCTTTCGCCATAGAAAGGCGTGCTGTCCATCACGATCTGGCCTGACTGGCCCTTCCCCAGCGTATCGACCGGTCCGTTTTCATCGAACAGCGCAACGACCCGGCCGTCGTTGGCCAGCGACTCATGACCGGTGAAATCGCTCGTTACATCCAATTCGATCGCCTGTTGCCGTTGCTGACCAAACTTGCTGGCCGCCTTGGCCTTGCTCCGCTGGCCATCCATCGCCTGCTCGAAACCCTCGCGGTCGATGCTCAGGCCTTTTTCCCTGGCTATATCGGCCGTCAGGTCCAGCGGAAAACCGTAGGTATCATACAACTTGAACACCGTGTCGCCGGGTATCTCCTTGCCCTCGAGCCCGGCAATCACTGCTTCTAGCAGGCCCATGCCATGGCTCAGCGTCTCGGCGACACGCCGTTCTTCCTGGAGCAGCATTTTCTCGATGAGTGACTCGGCTTTTTTTAGCTCCGGGTACGCTGCGCCCATTTCCCTGACCAGCGGTTTGACCAGTTTGTGGAAGAACGCATCTTCCATGCCCAGCATGAAGCCGTGGCGGATCGCACGCCGGATGATCCGCCGCAGCACATAGCCACGGCCATCGTTGGCCGGCAGCACACCATCGCAAATCAGGAAACTGCAGGCGCGGATATGATCGGCGATCACCTGCAGCGAGTTGTTACCCAAATCTTTGGTGCCGGTCAGTTTGGCCGCACTCTTGATCAGGTTTTTGAACAAGTCAATTTCGTAATTGTTGGTCGTGCCCTGCATGACCGCGGCCATGCGCTCGAGACCCATGCCGGTATCCACGGACGGTTTGGGCAATGGCGTCATTTTGCCATCGGCGGAGCGGTCAAATTGCATGAACACGAGGTTCCAGATCTCGATATAGCGATCGCCTTCTTCGTCCGCCGAGCCGGGCGGGCCACCGCTTACATCCGGGCCATAATCATAAAAAATTTCACTGCAAGGTCCGCACGGCCCGGTGTCGCCCATCGCCCAGAAATTGTCTTTCATTCCCAGACGGGTAAATCGTGCCGGGTCCACACCGATGTTGTTGAGCCAGATGTCGGCCGCTTCGTCGTCTTCTTCGTAAACGGTGATCCACAGGCGCTCGGCCGGCAACTGCATGTCTTTCGTCAGGAATTCCCAGGCGTACTCGATCGCTTCTTGCTTGAAGTAATCGCCGAAACTGAAATTACCCAGCATTTCGAAGAAAGTGTGATGCCGCGAGGTATAACCGACGTTTTCCAGGTCGTTATGCTTGCCGCCGGCGCGCACACAGCGCTGCGAACTGGTCGCTGTCTTGTAGGGACGTTTTTCCTTGCCGGTAAATACGTCCTTGAACTGCACCATGCCGGCATTGGTAAACAGCAGCGTCGGATCGTCGCCGGGCACTAAAGAACTGCTCGCCACGATCTCGTGGCCCTTGCCGGCAAAAAAATCGAGGAACGCCTGTCTGAGTTGCGCGCTGTTCATTGTTGGTCCTGTCCGTCGTCTTCCATGGCCGTCGCCGCCCGGATCTGATCGTGGCTGAATCCGCGATGCTGGAGGAACCGCGACTGGCGTGCCTTGTCCTTATAACTGCCCGGTGCGCCGTTGCCAAATTTCCGGCGGCGCACATCACGGGCCAGATCCCGCCAGTTCACGGCCAACGCCGCGATCGCTGTTTCTATCAGCGCTGCCGATACGCCACGTTGTCCCAGCTCCATACGAATCCGTACGGGTCCCCGGCCTCGTTGCATTCGGCTGTGAGAATAACTTTCCGCGAAGCGCCCGTCACTTTGCAGGTCCTCTGCGCTCAACCGGTCGATGACCGACTCCAGCATCGACGGCTCGATGTTGCGCCGGCCGAGTTTGTCGGCCAGTTCCTGCCGTGAATGTTCGCGGCGCGCAAGCAGGTTCATTGCCAGCCGCCGGGCGTTTGCTTCGTCCAGCGCTTCCGCCGC